>JANNLP010000768.1:0-10836 GCA_031396905.1 Gemmataceae bacterium | reverse complement strand
ACCTGCATCTGCATCTGCATCTGCATCTGCACATTTGGCGACAGAAGTCGGCCAGCGCCGCCGGTCGCATGGTCGATTACCAAATTGATGTGAGTCCGGATTGCTCGTTCCTTGAGATGCTCGACCTGTTGAATGAAGACCTCATTCGCAAGGGTGAGGAGCCGGTAGCGTTCGACTATGATTGCCGTGAGGGCGTTTGCGGCACTTGCGGATTGATGGTCAATGGCTTTGCGCATGGCCCGGTGAAAGGGGCTACGATTTGCCAGGTTCATATGCGCAACTTCAAGGACGGCGAGCATATCCACATCGAACCGTTCCGTGCCAAGGCGTTTCCGGTTATCAAGGATCTGGTTGTCGATCGCAGCGCTTTTGACCGAATCATTAATGCCGGCGGTTACGTCAGTTGCAACACCGGTGGCGCTCCCGACGGCAATGCCATGCCGATCTCGCACAACACTGCCGAGGCCGCGATGGACGCCGCCGCCTGTATTGGTTGCGGCGCCTGCGCTGCCGCATGCAAGAACGCCTCGGCCATGTTGTTCCTCAGCGCAAAAGTCGCCCAAATGTCGATGCTGCCACAGGGGCAACCGGAACGGACCACCCGTGCGAAATCGATGGTGGCACAACACGATCACGAACTTTTCGGCGGTTGCACCAATCAATACGAATGCGAAGCTGTTTGCCCGAAAGAAATCAGTGTCGAACACATCGCAATTCTGAACCGGGAGTTCGCGAAAGCGACATTCTCGGCGAAGTAGCGGGGTTATCGCAGCGTGATGACCACATACCGTTGCAACTGAAATGCATCGACTAGCACGCTTTCAAACTCGCGCTTCAACAATTCCACATCATTCGACATCAAGGCTCGCTCGTCCCGTGTATGCCGTCGCCAGCGGCGCAGCCAGCGGACCAGAGGATTGCCGTCCCAGGGATCGCAGAACACGGCGACACCGCCGGGCCTCAATACACGGCGGACTTCCCGCGCTGCCGTCCCAACATCCAGATGATGCAAGACCGCATGGCCCCAGATCGCGTCGAATGACCCGGTCGCAAATGGCAGTGCATGGCCATCCGCCACCGTGAAGTCAATGATCGCTTCGTTGGCCGCCGCTCGCCGTCGCGCTTCAGCGACATAACCCGGCGACAAATCACATGCTGTGACAATGCCCCCCCGCCGGGCCAGCGCCACCGCCGCCATGCCGTGGCCGCAACCCATGTCCAGAACACGCTTTCCCATCACATCGCCAAGCCGATTCATAGCGGGGCGAATCCAAGGCGCATGGTCGAGATACTCGGCATCCGTGAAGCGTAAACGGCGCGGTTCCCGTGAAAAAGTCAGGGCCCGCTGTGCCGCCTCGGCATCGTGGTAGCAGCGTTCGTTCAGCAATCGTTGGTTCATGGCAGGCCAATAATATCCCACCGGCGACACCGCGCGAACCCGAACCCGCCGCTTGCGGCTTAGCGCGTCATCCGCTTGCGACCCCCTTCACACTCCAGTAAATTGAACCGAAGGAGGCCCCCGCGGCGATGCCGAATCTCGAGATTTTCTCGCGCGACAAGTCCATCTATTGGCGTGTACCGTTGTCGGCGAAGTTATTGCGCCTGGGCAGGATGCCCGGGATGGCCGACATCGTCACGCCGCCGCAAGACAATTTCATCTCCAAGATCCACGCCACCATCGAGTTGCAGCCCGATGGCCGGCTGCACGTTCGGCGGCAAGCCGACGCCAACAATCCGGTGTATCGTCTCGAAGCGGGTAAATCCCCAGCCGCTCAGGACGACTTCAGCATAGCCGTCGGCGAGAGTTTTCAGATTGGCGGTACGGTATTCCGCCTGTGTAGCGACACCGAGGGCGGCGGCTCCGACACCGCCGAAGAAAAAAAATCGCAACCCATCGCCACCGAGAACACGTTCACGCCGGACAAGATTCGTGAGTTCCGCTTCGTCGATGCCAACTCGCGCGTCGAAGCGCTGGCCGACCTGCCGCAGCTGATACTCAGCACGCAACATGAGCGCATGCTGGAACAACAGGTTCTGGATACGTTGCTCAAAGGGATTCCCGAAGCGGATGTGGCGGCAATCGTGCGTCTCGATCCGGATTGCAAGGAAGACGATCCGCGCATTCATGTGCTGGCGCTCAAAAGCCGCGAGGCGGCCATCGGTGCCGGCAGCGATCACCGCCCCAGCCGGAAGTTAGTTCACAACGCCATTCGCTATTACTCGCCCACTCATCACATCTGGCAGGCTGGCAGTGGGGACTTAAGTTACACTGTCAGCTCTGGCATGGATTGGGCGCTGTGCGTGCCAATGCCCGACCACATCGCACCGGACCACGGTCTGTATGCCTCGGGTCGATTGCGCATGAGCCTGGGCGCCGCCGCACAGGGGGGGGGCAAAGACAAACAGTACCAGGGCGACATCAAGTTCGCCCAACTCACCGCCGACATTTACGCGTCATTGCGACGCACCATCGATTTATCCAATCAGCAACGCATACTCACGCGCTTCCTGCCGATGCCGATCATCGCCCAAATGGGCAAGCACAGCGGCGATTTCGATGAGTTTCTGCAAGCGCGCGAATGCGACATCACGGTGCTGTTCTGCGACTTGCGCGGTTCGTGCAAGTTTGCCGAGTCGGGCCAGAACGATCTCCAGAATCTGCTTGCCCGACTGAGCGACGCACTTGCGGTGATGACCGACAACATTGTCAGTCGCTGGGGCGTCATCGGGGACTTTCAGGGCGATGCCGCGATGGCGTTTTGGGGATGGCCCAAAGGTGATCGCCAAGTTGAGCAAGCGGCCCAGGCAGCGCTACACATTCAGAAACGCTTTCGCGATTCGACGGGTCGCGGCACGGTCCACGGCATGACCTGCGGCATCGGCCTCGCGCATGGTCGCGGTTTAGCAGGCCGGCTCGGAACGTCGGATCAATACAAAGTCGGCGCATTCGGACCTGTCGTCAATCTCGCGAGCCGATTGGAATCACTCACCAAGTACTTTGGCGTCCCAATTCTCGTCGATGGCAGCTTCGCCAATCAGATCGGAGCCGACACGCCGTGGGCACGCAAACGAAAACTCGCCCGGCTCAGGCCGGCCGGCATGGACACGACCGTGGATGTCTATGAACTGATGCCATCGGAAGCCGAGGCAGGCGCGATGCCGGATAACCTGCGCCGCCGCTATGAGAATGGTCTGTCCACGTTCATGGCCGGCAAGTGGACCGAAGCGGGCAATCTACTTTCCAGTTTGCAAGGCGATGGCCCAACCAACGCGCTTAAAAAATACATGGCCGACCATCCGGAAGGCCCCCCGGCCGGTTGGGACGGCACGATCGTCATGGCCTCGAAATAAGCCCCGGTTCAGTTTTCCCGGTCCGTTGCGAACCTGTTGCCCATGCTGTAGCTTTGGAAGTGTTCCCCTTCTAAGAGGCACCTCTGTGGCGAAGCGCGGTGTTCACTGGTTCCTCGCGCTGGCGTTCACGCCGGTGGCCGTTGCCCTTTCGGGCACCTACACCGACCCGGCCGAAGCATTACGGGCGGCACCCGGCAAAAACGACGTCGCCTATTTCGGTAATGCCGGTTGCGCCGCAACAGGTTGCCACAACTCCAACGGCCCGCGCGGCACCTCGGGCAGCGAATACTCCACCTGGGCCAACGAAGACCCTCACTCCCGCGCATTCAGTGCATTGAACTCCGCCGCCGGCCAGCGCATGGAGCGGCTGTATCGTCGCGACCAAACTGCTGACGCTGGTAAAGACCAATTGTGCCTGAAGTGTCACGCGCCGCTGGGCATGGAGAAAGATAATCTCCGTTCGGATGCCGTGGGCTGTGAGTCATGTCACGGATCATCCGCGCAGTGGAGAACGACGCATTATCTCAACGAGTGGAAGGCTCTCAACGTCAAAGGCATAGAGCATCGCGGCATGAAGCCGACCAAAGACCTGACCACGCGCGTCGAGCTATGTGCGGATTGCCACGTTGGCAAGCAAGGCATGGAGGTCGATCACGACTTGATCGCAGCCGGCCACCCGCGCCTGTTCTTTGAGTACAGCGCGTACCACGACTTGTTGCCACGCCACTGGCAAGAACCGAAGGCGGACACATCGTTTCACGCGCGCGCCTGGGCCATTGGCCGGGTAACCGCTGCGAAGGTCGCCGTTGAGCTGCTCCACGACCGGGCCGCTCAGCCCGATCGCTGGCCGGAACTCGCGGAGTACAATTGCTATTCTTGCCACCAACAGTTGAGCGATAAGACGACAAAACCCGTCGGTCGCGATCCTGGCTCGATGGCCGCCGGCTCGTGGCATTTCGCGCTTCTCGACTCCATTGCCGGCTTGGGCGCTGAGTTCGCGCCGGCTCAACCCGTTGACTCGGCTCCGCTGCTTAAGACTCTCCATGCACCTCAAGCCAAGCCCGAAGACATCGCCGCCGCCGCCAAACCACTTGTCGCCGCACTGGCCGCATGGCAAACCCAGTTGAGTCGAGTCCGCGACATCGATCTGGCGACAATGAAGAAACAACTCGCAGCACAGTCTCCGCGTGACTGGGAGCAGGCGACGCAACATTACTTGGCTATCAACGCGCTGCACCGGTCGCAGCCGCCCTCGGACCAACGCCAACGTGCAATGAAACGCCTGCGCGACATTCTGAAGTTCCCACCGGCAGAATTAGGAAAGAAAATTGACAGCCCCCGAAACTTCAATCTCGGCAACTACACAACCGAAGCCAACAAGTTGCTATCCCATTCAGCTACTTCGCACTCTGTGCCGAAGGGCCGGCACAACATAGCCCAGGGCGTCAGCCCTGGGTCCACTCGCATACTTGCCCATAGCCCCGAAGGGGCGGCACATTCCACCGTCCCGCACCTTGATGACCCAATTGCAGGTGCGCCGTTAGTTTCGGAACCGGGCCCGAATGCCAACAACGCGGATCTTTGCAAGACGTGTCATGCAGGCGAACTTCCACAATTCAGAAGCTCATACGACCTCATCAAAAATAACCCATCGACGACGTGGGCTGACGAGGATCCTCATGCCAAGGCTTGGGACAACCTCAATCCGGCAACCAATGATGTGGCGCGGCGAATGAAAATGGCACTGGGCTACGACCTCAGTCGAAAGCCGGAATGTCTGATGTGTCATGCTGTTGACGTCACACCCGATCGCAAACAGATTCGCGACAAGCAGTTTACATGGGAACACAACGTCGGATGCGAAGCCTGCCATGGGTTCGCTAAATACTGGCTTGGTCCACACATGCTCAAGGATGAGTGGCGGAAAAAATCTCCAACCGACAAAACCGCACTCGGCCTCGTCGATCTCCGCGACCCGGCCACCCGGGCGGCCAAGTGCGCTTCGTGTCACGTCGGCAATGTCGCCGAGGGCAAGTTCGTCACGCATGAGATGTACGCCGCCGGCCATCCGCCACTGTTGCCATTCGAGCCGGCAACGTTTGGCCGCGATCAACCGGCCCATTGGAATCTGCCCGACAAGGTCGAGTACTTCAAGAAACTCAACGACGGCGATGCCAAGCGACTCTATCACTTCGACAAATCCGAGGACTACGTCGCCCGTTCGCTGGCGGTCGGCGCGGTGGTCAACCTGCGTGAAACGGCCCGCACAGTGCAACAGGCCGCCAACGATGCGCCAGCCGGCGCGATGCTCGATTTCGCCCACTTCGATTGTTTCGCCTGCCACCATGAATTGGTGACACCGAGCCAACGGCAACAGCGCGGCTACACCGGCACCCCGGGCCGACCGACGGTGCGGACGTTACCTACGGAATTGGTGGAAGCTGTGGTCGGCCGACTGCCGCCGGTACACCGGCAGCAGTTGTCGGCCGATGTTCAACAACTTCGCAGCGCATACGATGTCCGACCGTTCGGCAAGCCCGAAGACATTGCTGCCGCCGCCGGCCAACTGGCCGAGCGCTGCGATCTTTGGCTTAATGAGTTGAAAAACGTGAAGTACGACGAAGCCGGTAAACGGCAATTACTGACAGCCATTACCAACGGCAAGAACATGGAAACCTGGGACTACGACACGGCCCAGCAATTCACTTGGGCGGCACGACTTCTCAAATCATATGACCATGTCGGCGAAGAATGGCATCCGCTGCAGAAACAAGTATTGCTGGGAGCGGGGTTGGGATCGACGCGCAAAGTCGAAGCGTCACTGGCGGAGCGACTGCGCATGCGCTACGCCTTTGATGCGGAGCGATTCGTGAATGGCTGGAGGCAATTGCCGAAGTGATATCGCTCACATGGTCGCCAGCACCTTCAACTCAATCGCGATTGGCGTCGGCAAGCAGTTGATTTCCAGCGTGGTGCGGCACGGGCGGTTTTCGTTGAAATACTCGGCATAAAGTTGGTTGTAAGTCGCGAAGTCGTCTTTCATGTTGGTGAGAAACACCGTCACGTCTACAATCTTGTCCCACGACGAGCCGGCATCTTCGAGCACCGCACGGATATTGCGAAAGACCGAGTGGCATTGGGCAGCGATGTCGTATTTCACCAGCCTACCGTCAGCGTCGTAGACGTTGCCGGGAATCGCATTCGTTCCAGCCTCGCGCGGACCGATGCCGGAAAGAAAAAGCAATTCGCCCACCCGTCGAGCATGGGGATAAGCACCCACTGGCTGCGGGGCACGATTTGTTAGAGTGACGTCGTTCATCGTGGTCCTCAGTATTTGATGCACACCGTTTTAGGCTCCGTGAAGAACCGGATGGCCTCCAATCCGCCTTCCCTGCCCACACCCGACTGTTTCACGCCTCCAAAAGGCACGCGCAGGTCTCGCAGCAACCAGCAGTTCACCCAAACGGTGCCGCCTTCCAATCGCTCTGCCAGCCGGTGTCCACGTGTCAAGTTCTGCGTCCACACGTTGGCCGCCAATCCGTAATTCACACCGTTGGCCAGCTCCAGCATCTGTTCGTCGCCATCGAACGGCGTCACCGCCACCACCGGGCCGAAGATTTCCTCCTGCATCGCGTGGCAATCCGGCTTCAACCCGGCGATAACAGTCGGCTGATAATAGAAGCCGCCGCGACAACGCCCGGACAAATCCTTCGGCGCGGCTCCGCCGCACAACACTTTGCCGCCGTCGCTGCGTGCCTGTTCGACGGCCGCCGCTACCTTGTCGCGATGCGGCTGCGAGATGAGCGAACCTTGATCCGTGGTCGCTTCCAACGGATCGCCGATCTTCAGCGCTGCCGTTCGCGCGAGAAATCGATCCATGAACTTGTCGTAGATGGCTCGCTCCACGAATAGCCGGGAGCCGCACAGACAAATCTCGCCTTGATTATCGAATGCGGCCCGCACGGCTGCCGGCACTGCTTCGTCCAAATCAGCATCAGCACAGATCACGGTCGGGTTTTTACCGCCGAGTTCGAGGGCCAGCCGCTTGAACTTCGGCGCGGTCGCCGCCGCGATGGCCGCTCCGGTGACGGTGCCGCCAGTGAACGTGATGGCCGGCACGTGCGGATGCGTCACAATCGGCATGCCGACTTTGGCCCCGTAACCATGAACAATGTTAAACACGCCCGGCGGCAACACATCGCGACTCAATTCGCCGAGCCGCCAGGCCGTCGACGGCGTCAACTCCGATGGCTTCGCCACGACAGTATTGCCGGTCGCCAGTGCCGGCGCGACTTTCCACGAAAACAAATACAGCGGCAGATTCCACGGCGAGATGGCACCGGCCACGCCGCGCGGCGACCGCAGCACGTAGTTCAATGCCGTCGCATCAGTACGAAAGGCTTCGCTCTGCAGATGCAGGATCGACGTTGCAAAGAAGCGAAAGTTCAACACGGCCCGCGGGATCTCCGCTATGCGCGAGCGTGTCAGCGGCTTGCCGGTGTCCTCCGTCTCCATGAGGGCCAGCGGCTCAAGTTCGGCTTGAATGCGATCGGCCAATAGTTGCAGCCGGCGGCAGCGTTCCTCGGCGGGCATGCCGGACCACGCGGGAAACGCCGCTCGGGCTGCGGCCACGGCGTTGGCCACGTCACGTTCATCCGAATCCGGAACAAGGACCGACGGTTGCCCGGTCGCCGGATTGATGCGCTCAAAGTGCTGGCCGGACACCGGCGGCACGCTTTCGCCACCGACGAGATTGTGGATCGTACGCATGCTGGGCGTTATACTTCCGGGAGAAGAAAATTGAACCACAGAGACACGGAGACCAGAGAGAAGAATTGGTTTTCTCTGTGTCCTCCGTGTCTCTGTGGTGTAATGGGCTTTCTATGCCACAATATGACCACGTTCGCGATCTTTGGGACGACGCCGTCGCCAACACACTCGACCCGTTGGCCCGGCTTGTGTACCGCTCCAACTTGCTCGGCTCGGATCAACGCATCACCAACACCGGGGGCGGCAACACATCGTCCAAACTCAGCGAAATCGATCCGCTCACCGGTGATCAAGTCGAAGTGCTGTGGGTGAAAGGCTCCGGCGGCGACTTGCGCACCAGCACCAAAGTGAACTTCTCGTCGCTGTATCAGTCCAAACTGCTGGCGCTGCAACAGCGATATGCGGCAATGCCGAACCCCGGCCCGAAAACACCGAGCGAAGATGCGATGGTGGGCATTTACAACCATTGCACATTCAATCTCAACCCCCGCGCCTGTTCCATTGACACGCCGTTGCACTCGTTTGTGCCGTTCAAGCATGTCGATCACACTCACCCGAATGCATGCATCGCCATCGCGGCCGCCGCCGACTCGGAGCGGCTCACCCGCGCAATCTACGGCGATGAGGTCGTGTGGCTTCCCTGGCAACGGCCCGGCTTTGATCTCGGCTTGCAACTGCAAGAGGTTTGTCGCAAGCATCCGAAAGCGCGGGGTGTGATCCTCGGTCAGCACGGCCTCATCAACTGGGCCAATGAGGACAAAGAGTGTTACTACCTCTCGCTTGATTTGATTGAAAAGGCGGCATGCTATATTGCGACCAAGAATCGCGGCGACAAGACGTTTGGCGGCAGGACACTCGCCGATGTCGCTGACGCTAAGCGGCAAGCCGCTATGGCGGGGATTCTTCCGTGGTTGCGCGGACAACTGTCGGCCAAAGCGCGGATGATTGCCACAGTGCAAAACGACGCCGCGACGCTGGCATTCGTCAATAGCATTGATGCATCGCGGCTTGCCGAGGTGGGCACGAGTTGTCCTGACCACTTTCTCCGCACCAAGATCAAGCCGCTCTATGTCGAATGGGATGGGAACAAAGGTGATATTGATTCGCTCCGAAAAGTGCTCGCCGACGAGTTGACCCGTTATCGCGCCGAATACGCCAGCTACTACGAGAAACACAAGCGGCCCGACTCGCCCGCGATGCGCGACGCCAACCCGCCCGTGTTCCTCATCCCCGGCCTCGGCATGATCGCCTGGGGCAAAGACAAAAGTGAATCGCGCGTTACAGCCGAGTTCTATGGCTGTGCGATTGAGGTGATGCGCGGCGCTGAGGCAATAGATCGCTACATTGCATTGCCGCAACAGGAAGCGTTCGACATTGAATACTGGCTGCTCGAAGAAGCGAAGCTGCGGCGGATGCCGCCGGAGAAAGAACTGGCTCGCCGTGTGTTCGCCGTGATTGGTGCCGGCTCCGGCATCGGCAAGGAAACGGCCCATCGATTGAGCCGCGAAGGAGCGCACGTCGTCTGCGCTGATCGCGATGAACAAGCCGCACTCGCAACCGCCAACGAAATCATTGCCAAAGTTGGTACGGGCATCGGCGTCGGTGGCACCGGTATCAGCGCGTGCGGCCCGGCAATTGGCGTAAGTGTCGACATCACGAAGCGTGAGAGCATTCGCCAATTGATCGATACTATTGTGTTGGCCTACGGTGGACTTGACGGCATCGCCGTCACCGCTGGCATCTTCGTGCCGCCGGACCTCACGGGCCACATCGCGGATGAGCAATGGGCCACAACCTTCGCCATCAACGTCACCGGTGCCTATCTCGTCGCCGATGAAGCGGCGAAAATCTGGCGAGAACAGAACCTTCCGGTGTCGCTGGTGCTCACTACCAGTGCCAATGCCGTGGTCGCCAAGAAAGGCAGCGTGGCTTATGACGTGAGCAAGGCCGCCGCCAATCACCTGGTCCGCGAGTTGGCAGTGGAGCTTGCGCCGCTGGTGCGGGTCAACGGTGTCGCCCCTGCCACCGTTGTGCAAGGCAGCGCCATGTTTCCGCGTGATCGAGTCATGGCATCGCTCACGAAATACAACATTGCCTTCACAGCCGGGGAAACCGACGAGGAGCTGCGCGACAAGTTGGCCAGTTTCTATGCCGAGCGAACGCTGACTCGCACCGCCATTACGCCCGGCGACCAGGCCGAGGCCATCTTTCTGCTCCTTGGCAATCGGTTGGCTAAAACGACAGGGCAGATTATTCCCGTGGACGGCGGCCTCGTGGAGGGATTCATGCGCTGAGACAAGCCCGTTGCAACCAGTGGCATTTGCAGGTACATTTTCAACTGGCGCGAGTGGCGGAATTGGCAGACGCGCTGGACTTAGGATCCAGTGGGGCAACCCGTGCGAGTTCAAGTCTCGCCTCGCGCAATCCGCTTGAAATGGCTTGTTTCGTTGGTGATTCTGACATCTTGATCGTCTCGGTCCGCGTCTCAGCTCTTCTCCCAAAAACTCCCGTTTTAGCCCGCGACAGGCCAAGGTTTGGGCCAAGTTTTTTCCCATGAGTTCCGGTTGCTGCCATTGATTCAGCACCAGTGTCGGCAGTCAACGTTGGCATTGCATCAAGCGCCGACTGTAGGTCATACAAGCCGGAGTGAGCATACCGACCAAGTGTCAATGTCGGCGTTGAATGGCGGGCAAGTGTCTGTACCGTCTTGACCGA
>JANNLP010000758.1:0-2459 GCA_031396905.1 Gemmataceae bacterium | reverse complement strand
CCGCACCCAACAGTAACCGGTTCATCGCTTTCCTCCTTGAAAGCCGCGGGGCATCCTGCCCGCAGGGTTCTGGGTTCCGAACTATCCGTTCCCCGCGCCGGGGGTCTTCGACAGCAGGTTCTTGTAAATCAGGATCGCCGCCGGGCCGACCAGCACCACGAACACCGCCGGGAAGATAAACAGCACCAGCGGGAAAATCAGTTGCACGGCGGTTTTGGCCGCTTTTTCCTCGGCGATCTGCTTGCGGCGGGTACGCATCGAATCGGACTGGACTCGCAACGCAGTGGCGATGGATGCACCGAAGCGGTCGGCCTGAATCAAGATCGCGGCAAGGCTGCGCATGTCATCGACGCCGGTGCGGACGCCAAGATCGTGCAACACTTCACGGCGCGGCCGGCCCATCTGGAGCTGCATATTCGCCAGGCCAAACTCTTCGGCCAGCACCGAAGCATGGCCTCTCATTTCGTCGGTCACACGCCGCATGGCGGCATCCAGGCCCAGGCCGGATTCGACGCACACGACCATAAGGTCCAATGCGTCGGGAAGGCAGAGGAAGATAGCCTGTTGACGTTGTTTCACAAGGAACCAGAGGCCGATGGATGGCAAGTAGAAGCCCAGGCCACCGCAACCGATGACATATTGGGCCGCTTTGAAGGTGACGCCGTGTTTGTAACTGAAATACATACCTGCCAGCGCGATGCAGGCGATGAACGACACCATGCGGATGCCCTGGTAGATCCGGGGCGCGGCCTCGCTGCGGAAGCCGGCGTTGGCCAGGCGGATGCGCAGTTTGTTGCGTTCCAATTCCGATTGCGGTTCCAGGGCACCACCAAGCGAGGTGGCCGCGCCTTTAATGCCGGCGAAGCGATTGGCCTTTTCGCCGACGTTCAGATCTATGTTGGAAAGTGTGTTGGGCCGACCAATGCGATCAAGCCGCTCTTCCGATTTGGAAACGCGATTCGAAAGCACCTGCAACCCGAGCCAGACCACCCCCATGAATATGAGGAAGACGGTCATCGACAGGAAGATTGAAGTATCCACGGTCACACTCTCCCAGGTGGGCGGACGGCTGATTTCGGGGTAGCCACCTTAGACTTTGATGTCCACGATCTTCTTGATGACCACGGCACCCAGCACTTGCAGGATGAGGGCCACGACGCTCATCTTGATGCCCAATGGATCCGTCCAGAGCATTTGAATGTAGTCGTACTTCGTGTGCAGCATGAACAGAAACAGGCCGAACGGCATGACGATCAGCACAAGTCCTGACAAGCGGCCTTCGCCGGTGAGTGCCTTGACCTGACCGAGAATCTTGTAGCGTTCGCGGACGACGTAGCCGATTTTGTCCAAGATTTCCGCGAGATCACCGCCAGTCTGTCGCTGAATCTGCACGGCCGTGCAAAAGAACTTCAAGTCGAGATTGGGCACGCGGCTCGATAAAGAGCGAAGCGCCTCTTCCAGCGAGATGCCGAGGTTTTGTTCTTCATAGACGCGGCCAAACTCCTTGGAGATCGGCAGCGGCATTTCCTCGGCGACGACGTGCATGCCGGCGGCAAGCGAGTGGCCGGCACGCAAGGCCCGGGCCACCAATTCCATGGCATCGGGCAATTGCGAGGCGAACTTGTTTAAGCGCCCGCGGCGTTTCCACCACAACCATATCCAGGGCATCGAAAATAGAATCACGGCACCGACGGGCGCCACGTAGATTGTCTGCGCGAGAATTGCGCTTAGGAAGCCGCCGCCAACGCCGGCCAGCAGCGAGCCGCCGAAGAGGGTGCTGGGTTTGACGGAAGTATCCGCTTGTTCGAAGTATTTCGTGTAGTTCAATAGCGCAGGCGTGATCGCATCCAGGAGAGTCTTTTTATCGACATCCTGAAGCGCTTGTTTCAGCAACATGTCAGCGGAGGAATCGCGGCGGCCACCGCGACCGACGAGCTTATCGAGCCGGCCTTCGGCCATCCCCCCGCCACCGCCGCGGAGTCGCATGGCGACGAGACCAACAGCGCCGGCCACGGCCGTAAAAGCCGCGAACGCCACGAAAAAAGTGGTCGTAAACATGTGAACGAGCCTCAAAACCCATGCCGGTGGCGGGTGCCTTTTCCCCTCCCGGCGCTTTCAAGCGTAGCTTTCTTTTTTGCGGCGTGCGGAAGATGTGGCGAAAAAACAGCCCGGCGTGTTTGCCTTTCGCCCCAACGGGGCGTTCGTCAATAGCCAGGGGTGGAGCGTTTCGCGCAACCCCTGGTAGCCATGTGCGCAACCCCGTGGTAGCCGCGTGTAATTAGGTTTCGCCCCAACGGGGCGTTCGTCAATAGCCAGGGGTGGAGCGCTTCGCGCAACCCCTGGTAACCGTGAATACGTCGTTGATTTTAGCCCCAACGGGGCGGCCGAATCGGTCGCCCTTTCAGGGCCTGAAGAACTAGGTCGGGTGATGTTTCCAGGGGTTCCGCGAAGCGCTCCAC
>JANNLP010000262.1:0-7817 GCA_031396905.1 Gemmataceae bacterium | reverse complement strand
GCGATAAAGCCGGTGAGACGTTTTTTTTTGCTACTACGCTTGACACTATCAAGAACTAGTGTATATTTGTGTATGTCGGCTTCCGGGGCCGATAGTTTGACGCATGTGGCGGAGTCGGATCCAGCCCGTCGCAGGCGTCATTCGCAGGGTTGCTCCGTGGATCGAGTTGATTCCACACTGGAAGACCAATGCCGGAACCGGTCTTTCCTTTGTGAAGTCAACGAAATCCAGGGATGAGTTCGTGCTGTTGAAAGGCGATGCCGCGGGACAAAACGATCCGGCGTTACTGTCGCTTAAACAACCTCACCACCTTCCCCCTCGCCATCAGCGACAAATGAGCCGACCTGTTCGGCTCACAAACTAAGCGCCACACGCGCCCACCTCGAGTGTGGCAACAAGGTTGGCCGCTGCGGTCGTAGCGAGCGTGACCATTACCCCAAGTGCCAGCGGCATCCCCTTTCCAGCGCGTGGGAGTGCGCGCGGGCGAACACGGGGAGCGAAGGAGTCGTTATTCATCAAGGTTTAGTAGGAACTGGTCTGTGGATCGGGACCGCGGGGCTGGTGGCTAATCGCCAGCGAGAGTGTTCTTTGACAACTGAGTTGATGGCGGATGTTGTGGCACGTGCATCGCGACGTGCCACAACACGAGGTGACGCCGTTCGTACTAACTAGATCTCGCGGCCGACGACCCATTCGGTGAGGGACTTCATCACGTCCTTGGATGGTGATGGCGGCAGGCAGTTCAGTTCGGCGGCGGCGGCGCGGGCGAACTCTTCGGCCCGGCGTCGGGCGTACGACAGTGCTTTGGTTTGCTCCAGTGCTGGGCGTAGCTGTTCAAGCTTGTGATTTCCGGGAGCGCGAAGTAGTTGGCGGTAGCGATCAGCTTCGGCCGATGGCACACGGTCGAACATGTGGATCAGAGGAAGAGTCATCTTGCGCTGAGCCATGTCGGTGCCCAGTGTCTTGCCGACTTTCGCTTCGGCGCCAATCAGGTCGAGCAAGTCGTCGGCGACTTGGAAAGCGCGGCCGAGGAGCTTGCCGTAGTTGGCCAGTTTTTCGACTGTCTCATCATCGGACCCGGCATACATCGCGCCGAGCCGGCAGCAACAGGCGGTCAGCGCGGCCGTCTTGCCATCGATGATGTCGAAGTACTCCTCTTCGTTCAGCGACAGGTTGCCGATCTCAGAGGTTTGCAACAGCTCACCCTCACACACTGCGTTGGTCGCTTCACCAATCAATTCGCACGCTTTGGCATCGCCCAGGGTGCTGGTTAGGTGAAAGGCGTGGGTGAACAAATAGTCGCCGAGCAGGATGCTGGTCTTGTTGCCCCAGCCGGCGTTGACCGTATCCACGTGCCGGCGTGTGCCTGCCTCATCCAAGACATCGTCGTGAACGAGCGTTGCCGTGTGAATCATTTCCACAACGGCTCCAAGGACGTGATGAGCGCGATTGACGGTTCCGCAGGCCTTCGCAGTCAACAGCAGCAACATTGGTCGAAGTCGTTTGCCGCGGTATTGTTGGAGGTGTTCGATGAGCTTGGCAACGTGAGGCTTTGGCGACGCTAAGGTTTCCCGGTAGACCCGTTCGACCGCTTCAAGATCGCCGATGATCGGTGCGTAGAACTGTGCCGACGGCTTGGGGACGGCCTTAGGCGGTTCAGCAACCAGGGTCATGAGTCATCCTTTGGGCGTCATTTCGGTAAGGAGAACAATAGCCACGCATGGCAGACCTGTCAATTCGCCCGCCGCCAGTCGCCGCGGACGCCGCCCGTCTTTTCCTCGAGCCGGATGCGCTCGATGACCACGCCGCGGTCGGTCGATTTCACCATGTCGTACACGGCCAAGGCGGCAACGCTGACGGCGGTGAGGGCTTCCATTTCCACACCCGTGCGACCAACGGTTTTCACAGTGGCCTCGATAGCCAGGCTGGAGTCATCGACAAAGGCGAAATCAACGGCGACAGCTGTGATCGGCAGCGGATGGCACAGTGGAATCAACTCACCTGTGCGTTTTGCCGCTTGAATCCCCGCCAATCGGGCGACTTCCAGCACATCACCCTTGGCCGCCTTACGATCCTTGATGAGGGCAACCGTCGCCGCTGCCATCCTGACCAGACCACTGGCGCTGGCCGTGCGTTCGGTTTCAGGTTTGCGGCCGACATCGACCATTCGGCTCGCGCCGTGTTCGTCGAAGTGGCTCAATTCGGGCATATTGCAGTTCTCCGGGCCGACAGGTGTTTTACCGGAAAAGCGTCGATTGCATAACCGAGACCGGCCAACAATGGACTAGTTTTTCACCTTCGCGAGGTTCTAAGATGTCTTTATCTGCTGGGAGTTCCGTCCGATGAGCGTATTCACGATTGCTTGCCCGGAATGTAAGGCGACCCTGAAGTCGTCCAAACCGATTGCGGCCGGCAAGATCGTCACTTGCCCCAAGTGTTCCGTGATGTTCCCGGCGCCGGCGGTGAAACCCCGGCCAGTCGCGGTGCCGGCCGGCGTGGATGTCGTCGAAGAAGACGACGAGTACGGCGATATCGAGATCATCGACGACGCGCCAAAGAAAAAAGAAGCGGCCAAGCCAATGCCCAAGCCGCCCGGGGCACGAAAAAGCAAACGCCCGAAAAAGTCAAATACGGGCTTCATCATCGGACTCTGCGCGGGCCTCGTCGGCTTCGCGGCTTTCGTCGCGGCCGCCTTCTTCGGCGTTCGCTGGCTGCTGCAAGAGAACAATGACCCGGTAGCGTACATGCCCCAGAAGCCGATGATGTTGGTGAGTGCCGACATGTCGCGAATTTTCGATTCGCAGTTTGGCCCGATGATCGAACCGTTGTTGAGCATGGGTCCGCTCGGCGCTTATTTTCAGGATGCAGGCAGTTCGCCCAAAGCGTCAATCGATCGCGTCGCTTTCAGCGTGGGCCACGGATCGCGAGCCGGCGTTCCGGGCGCGATTTCAGTTGCTGTCGTCGGCAAAACCGGATTCGACAAACAGAAAGTTGCCAAAGCCTTTGGCGCGACGCCGCAGACGTTTGGCGGCCGCAGCGTCTTTCAATCGGGAAGTGGTGCCGCCGCGCAGACTTTCGTGTTCACATCGAAATTGGCAGCCATGGTCAGTGGACCACCCGGTGATGCGGAAGACGTCGTCCGCACGGCTGGCCGTAATAGCCCGCCGAGCCTCATGGCCGACATGGTCAAGCGTGTCTCGGGCGGACATGTCTGGTTCGTGATGGACCCAAAGGCGTTCCCGCATGACAATCAGATGTTGAAGTCAGTACCAAAGGCACAACTCGATGCCATTGCCAGTTGCCGTTCGCTTGGCGTGGAGGCCAACCTGTCCGGCGAGGTTCTGGAGATTCGATCAATCATGTTGATGGATAACGCCAAGAGCGCAGACGCATTCGTGGCGGATGCAAAGAAGGCACCGGATACATCAGGCGCTGCCTTCGGCATCAATCCGACGGAACCACCCACTGTCAACGCGCAGGGCGACTTGGTCATCGCCACCATGAAGCTCAAGACCGGCGAAATAGTAACGGCGGCAACCGCACTCTCGAGAATGGCCTCCATGTTTGCCCCAGCGGCACCCGCTGGCGGCCGCGGCGGGCGATGAGAAAGGTGTAGGGTGGGTCGAGTACTCGAGACCCACCAATGGACTCGCTAGAGTGTTGAATCAATTCCCCGAGATTTGCTTGAGCCAGTCCTCGGCGTAAGTCGCCAGCAACACCATAATCGTGTCGTACACACCGTGTACGATCATCGACGTCGTCGTGTTGTACCGCTTGCGGACGACACCAAGTACAAGACCAATGAGAAACAACGGTAGTAGGACGTCCCAACCATATTGAAAAGCATGGCCGGCCGTAAAAAGAAGGTTAGACAAAACCAATCCAAGTCGTGGTTGCAATAATCCGCGCACCAGTATTTCTTCGCTGATTCCCGCGACCACTCCGATGATGATGGCACCGTACCAATTCTTTATGTTGACGAGCATTTGCTCAAAAGCCTTTTCGTCTGTCGTCGGCCAGCCGAATTGTTGCCAAAGCCATTGCACACCAGCTAGCAGGGGCAACACGACGCAAACCAATGCCACCGCGATGGCGACAGCAATTCCAGCAACGGGCAAGCCAATTCGACCGACGCCCAAACGAGTCATCGTGTCGCGAAAACTGCGGCGAATTGGAAAGCCTCCGGCTACAATCGCGATCAATACGAACCCAACGAGCTGTGCTATCAAGTCAATGAGCGACAAGCCACGAGTCTTAATCTCTTCAAGTTTTGCCTTGTCGATAAGCTCCATTCCGACTTTGCCGGTTACGGCCAGTGGAATCAACAAGAATGCCGTTACGGCGACTGTCATAGACAAGGCTGTGGCAGCCGAGAATGACTTGGGATCGATGGGTAGCCATCGCGCAGCGAATGCTCGACCGGCAGGTAAATAACAATAAAAGCCTGCCATCACGGCCAAGCCCGCCAGTGCGAACGCAACGAATGCCCGCTGACCTCCGCCCGGTGCAAGCCCGCCCTCAACGGCATACGCTGCCATGACAGTCAGTATTACCATTGACCAACTGACTAAAACGGCAACGCAACAACTGAACATCGTCAATGCCCGTGCGCTGGATGAATGCTCGCCAAGTTGAACCACGACTATGAATGGTAGCGGTGCAACGGCCAACAATCCGTAAATTCCGATTGTTGACGCCATCTCCGAATCATTGAGAAGGCCAATCGCAAGTACAGCAAAATAGGCGACGATCAACATCAAGATCGCCACCCAAATCCAGACATGGCGTGATGGCTTCAATGACTCTGCTTGCAACGTGACATCATCCATAAGAATTCAGTTCTTGGCGAGCATCAAGGCGTAAGCCCGACGTGGTTTCGATGTTCTGCTGATGAGATGTACGCTACGCCCAAACGCGAACAATAGAAAGAGCGACGCTCACGGCCCGCCGAGGCGGCGGCGGATGATTGGCTCAACTTCGGCAATTGAGTCGCCACCGATGCCACGCCAAAGGATCGTGCCGTCGGCGTCTACGAGTATGAGCGATGGAAATGCTGTCGGGCGGAATTGTGCCCGCACAGGATCGGAGCCGGGTTCGCCGGCCATGAGCAGGCGGTAGTTGATATTCGGCAGCCGCCTTTGCACGGCACGCACGGCCGCCTCGTTCTGACCGGTAGAGTTCTTCTCGCAGGCAATGCCGACAACTTCCAGGCCAGCGATTCTGTACTGCTGCTGAATACGCACCAAGTCAGGGATGGCTCGCAAACACGGCGTACACCAACTGCCCCAGAGGTCGATCAATGTCAGGCGGTTGCGTTGCTGTGCAAGATCCCAGACGTTGCCGTTCGTGTCGGCCAGACGCAGTGTCAGTATTCTCGTGCCGTTGACCTGGCAGTCCGGCACCGGACCGGTGGAGCGCACACCGTCAATCGGCGGCGTCGGCGACACATCGGGCAAGCCGGGCGGCGGAATGTTCACCCGCGGCATTGCCGTCGGTTCTGAACTTGCGATCGTTTCCGCACTCGTATTGGGCAGGTAATCGAAAGTGGCACGCGGTGCGCCAAGCTCAGCGGCCGGTGGCGTGGCGGCCACTCCGCCACCTAACGGCGGCGTATTGCCGACCTCGGGCTGGAGAATATTTCGCGGCGCGTAGTCTTCGCTCATCGGAATGAGCAAACGTGCATCGGGCGGCCGTGCCACGACTTCCCCGGCCAGCGTCTTGCCGTTTTGACTGAGTTGCGCGACGACACGGTAGTTTCGGCCCGGCGTCAAACCGCGAACCAGGAAATGACCTTGTGGCGATGTCTCCACACGCGGTTGAGAGCCGCCGCCGCCATCCGTTGCCTGCACTTGAATAATCGCGGATCCCGGGGCGCGATTGAATGTGTCCACCACGCGGCCAGCTAACACGCCGGTGGGCGCGTCGTTCAGTGGAATGGCTTCGACGCCGCCGGTGGCATTGTTGGATGGAATGTTGACGGTCGGCGTCTGCGTGCCTTTTGGCTCGGCATTCAACCAGAAGGGATCGTTGGCATTGCCAGTGGAAGGTTGTCGTGTTTGTGAGCCGTCGCCCGGTCGTTTGGTGAAACTCTTGCAACCACCCACGGCAATCATCACCGCGCAACAAAGCCAGGCCACGTTTTGGCGGCAATGTCTTCGGTTGGCGATTGGTCGAAGGAGTGGCAAGCGGCAGGGCCTCGGGCCGGCGTATTCCAATATCCCATCGTTCCCAGGATTGCGACCGGCGGCAATAGCGGCTCCGTGTCTTGGCCGCAATGCGAACCCGCTTTGCCCAACATGAAGCGAAAGAGGGGAATGTCTTGCCCAGCCCGCATAGATTACCCAGGGCGACTGCTGTTGGACTTGTCCGGGTTCTACGACGCCGGTATAGCGATTGGCTTTGGGAACTGCGGCATTGCCGCGAAACGAAGAGTGCGTGCGTGCATGACCACCGAACGATCATTCCGAGGCATGTTGTGGACGCTGGCCATCCTCGGCCTAGCGATTGATCTGGGCAGCAAATACGCGGTCTTTCGCGCGCTCGGCAATGAAGGCCGGGGCGGCGAACATGTGGTCATTCCCGGCGTGTTCCGATTGATCGCGCAATTCACCGGCGAACCGCTCGAAGCCGGCACCTGGCGCGAATCGCTGCAAGCCTACAACGGCGAGGTGATGCCACGTGTCAATCATGGCGCACTCTTCGGTATGGGTAATGCCGGCACTACAACTGCCAACGGGATGTTCATGCTCATTAGCGTCGTCGCCGCGCTTGCCATCAGCATCTGGAGCATGCGAGCGACAACCACTCGCGACGGTATCCTGTGTGCCGCTCTCGGCTTGATACTTGGCGGCACCCTCGGCAACCTCTTCGACCGTGCCGTTTTCCACGGCGTCCGCGACTTCCTCTACTTCCACTGGTTCGAATGGCCCGTCTTCAACGTGGCGGATTGCTGCCTAGTATGCGGTGCGGGATTGTTGCTGCTTCAGGCGCTGTGGCCGGGGCGGGCCAAGACTATTCAAGAAGTATCGGAAAACGCGCTAACTGCGGCCAAGTAATAAACTAGACCGGGAAGAATTGATTCCACTGGTAGCCATCGGGCAAGGTTCGATTGGCTGCAAACTCCAAATGCAAGATGCGGCGATGCTGATTCGTTCCTTCCACGGATTTGCCGCTACTGTGGCTCACCAGCGGGCGAATCGCCAGGACATCACCGACAGCCGCTAGGATCGGCATCGCCTTCGCATTGTCCGAACTGAGTTCTTTGCCGGTGCGATGCGATCCCGGAATAACTTGCAAGGCCCCATTGTCAGAAGTCGCGGCATCGAGGTGAATCCGGAGCGTCAGCATCCGTTCCAAAACGCTCACCGGCGCTTCAACATGCGGCACACCAATCTTGGTTGTCGGTTTCGAAAAGTGTTTACTTGGTACGCGGTTGTCTCTTACGGCAATCGTCATGTCTTTGTGTAACGGCAGCGTCCAAGTATGTTCCGGCGGCTTGTCGAAATATAGTCCGCGCACGAGACCAAAGTCTGGTCCTAACACTTCACGAAGAATATCAACACAATCTGGCTGACGCCAAACCTCTGCCGCTGACGGCCAAATGGCAAGAACGTTGCGCGCGGCAAAGACATGACCTTGTTCGCTGCGACGGACGGCCTCAGTCCTATCGCTTGCCAATGCGGCTATGAGTTGAGATCGAAGGCCGCCAATTTCCTTCTCGCCGTATACACCGCGAAGAAGAAGGAAACCATCACGCTCAAGCGTGTTCGCCGTCATTTCTTCTTCGCCATCGCCCTCTGCACCGCCACGCCCAATTC
>JANNLP010000749.1:0-2002 GCA_031396905.1 Gemmataceae bacterium | reverse complement strand
GTTTCCAGCCCCGCGCGCTTTTCGAGATCATCCTTCGCATTAGGCAATTGTGAGATTGAGATCAGCTTCATCCCGCAGAGCGGACACTCACCGGGAGTGGGCAACCGAATCTGCGGATGCATTGAACAGGTCCACACGTCCGACTTGGCCGATGTCTGCGAATCTCCGCGCGGCCACAATGTGACCACGCCGATCAAAACAGCCAATGCGACTGCAACTACGCCGAGCCGCGTCAAAAGGCGCTTCCAGGACATGCTTCGGCCCGCGCTTTCTGAAAGAGTGCTCGCAGCAGTTTGCCGACCTCAATGATCGTGACGGGCGTCAGGGCCAGGAGGAGAATTATCAGCCACTCCCACGTGGGGTGAGTAGTGACGTCAAACACCGGCTGAGCGAACGGGAGCGTCACGGCACTCAGTTGAAGCAAGCCGGAGATGACAATCGCCCCGATCAGGTGCGGGTTCGAGAACAGGCCGAGTTCGGGCATGGTGTAGCGCTGGCTACGGCAGCCGACAGCGAAGAAGAGTTGGGCATAGGCCGTGATGCAAAATGTCACCGTTCGAGCGCGAGCCAAATGCGCGTCGTCGCCCTGGTAGATGATCCAGAAGCCCAGTGCCGCGACGGCTGCGACCAGTGTGCCATGGAACAGAATGAGTAGCCCTCGCTCTCGCGTAATCACGGCCTCGTGGGGTGGGCGCGGCTGACGGCTCATGATGTCGCGCTCGGGCGGCTCCATTCCCAACGCCAGCGCTGGCAGTCCGTCAGTCACAAGGTTGATCCACAGGATTTGGATGGCCACGAGCGGGACTGGCCAACCAATTAAGGCCGCGAAGAACATCAGTATCACTTCACCCACATTACACGACAGCAAGTAATGCACGAACTTTTGAATGTTGTCGAATATGCCGCGGCCCTCCTCGACGGCGTTGACGATCGAAGCAAAGTTGTCGTCCGTGAGCACCATGTCGGATGCCTCCTTGGTGACGTCGGTGCCGGAGACGCCCATCGCAATGCCGATGTCGGCGGCCTTTACGGCAGGGGCGTCGTTCACGCCATCGCCCGTCATGGCCACGATCTGACCACGGGATTTCCAGGCCCGTACGACTCGCAGCTTGTGTTCGGCCGAGACACGGGCATAGACGGCTATCTGGTCCACTTGAGCCTTGAGGTCGTTGTCCGACAGGGTGTTGAGTTCTTGCCCGGTGACGACGCGACCGTCTGCCGCCGCGATGTGCAGTTCGCGGGCGATGGCCAAAGCGGTCGCCGGATGGTCGCCTGTGATCATCACGGGTCGGATGCCGGCCGCACGACACTTTTGCACCGCCTCTTTGGCTTGCTCGCGAGGCGGATCAATCATGCCAATTGACCCGGCAAAGATCAGGTCGGTCTCTTCGTACTCGGTCCCCTGCGTTTGCGAATGATTGCGGTAAGCCAGCGCTAGCACGCGGAGCGCGCGAGAAGCCATTTCCGAGTTCCCGTGCACAATCAGGTCGCGGCGAACATCCGTGAGCGGCTCGACTTGGCCTCTGCGACGCTCGGCAGTGCATTTCGCCAGAATTACTTCCGGAGCACCTTTGGTGTACATGACCTGAGAGCCGTCAGGACTGCGCAGGACGACGGACATTGCCTTACGTTCCGAGTCGAACGGGATTTCAAACAGGACGCGGTGTTCGTTATCGTGGGCTTCGATGCCAGCCTTGAGTGCGGCCACGACCAGCGCCCCTTCGGTCGGATCGCCGATGATTTGCCACGAATCGGCACCATCGCCGCGGGGGCTGACAGTCGAATTGTTGCACCGCGCGGCTATGGTCAGAAGCTGTACGAGGTCGGCCTCATCCCGCGGATTGACCAGTTTTCCTTCCGTTGGTTGTTCACGACCATCTCTCGGGGAAGGCAAGGCTGATGCGGCTTGTATCGGTTCCTTTACTTCGCATTTGAGGAACTGCCCATTGGGAGCGTAGCCAGCTCCCGTGACCTGATCTCGCTCGTCACCGGTCACGACCTC
>JANNLP010000689.1:0-2966 GCA_031396905.1 Gemmataceae bacterium | reverse complement strand
TCATCGTCGTCTTCGTGGTCAGCTTCGGTGCTGACCATGAGTAGCGAACTGGTGTTAGTGTTGTTTGGGCGCACGGTGATCGCCTTCAGAATCTCGGCCACTGCGTCTTTGTTTTTCAGCGAAGCTAATTGGTTCAGCTTGCCATTCTTCACGGCAAGTTCGGCGACCACTTGACTTGAAATCAATTGCGCCTGAGTTGTCGCGTAGTCTGCCTGAAATCCCGCGTGTACTTCCTTGCCGACATCACCTCTGACGATCATGATCTCCGCTGCGGCAGTCGACTTTTTGTCCTGCTCAGCGTGGATGAAATACCCACTGATCGCGATGGCGACCAACGATACGAGTCCAATGCGAGTGAAGCGCGACATGGCAATCCCCCAGAAACGATTAGACGCGAGCAAGTGACAATGTTCATCCTAAGCGCATCGTACCGTCGCCACAACTATTATTCCGCAAACACCTTGCGGCCACGGTTGCCGTGGTTTCGTGCAATTCGTAAGCTAATTGTTCCGATATTGCTTCCCCGTATTGCGAAAGGCGACACGACCGATGGTGCGTAAGAAGTTTGGTAAGGGCCAGAAGAATCGTTGTCGGTTTTGCTCGAAGGAAGGCTGCCCGCGGCCGGCGTTCGTCGATTACAAGGACGTGCAAGGATTGAAGAAGCAGACCACCGGCCAAGGCAAAATGTATAGCCGCAAACGCTCCGGCAACTGCGCCCCGTTCCAGCGGGCCGTCGCTGTGGCCATCAAGCGGGCCAGATTTATGGCGCTGTTGCCGTACGTTGGCGAGTGAGTTACCACGAAATACACGAATCACACGAAAAGAAGCCGACCATCCGGCTTTTTTTCGTGTGATTCGTGTATTTCGTGGTTCGATTTGATCTATCGATCCCGCCCGATGCGATCCAGCACACCTTGCACGGCGGCCATGGCGGTGACGCCTTCGCCTTCGTATGTGCGGCTCTTGTTCGGTTCATTGCGGTCGGGGATGGAACAGCTAAAGCGCCAGGTGCCGGCACCGGCGTTTTCGAGTTTGTGCCACTTCGGGTTCAGCGATCCAATGGCATTGAGCGATTGTTCGAGGCCACCGAGATGACCCGTTGGCGCGGAACTGCCGGCGTGATTGCCGGATGAATCAAGTGGCACCACACCGGCCACGGCATCGCGCGGCTTGCCGTAGTCAGGGTCAGCAGTGACTACCCCGGCCACCCCAGGCGGGGTTTGGCTGCGCGGCAAAATGCGATTGCCGGTGTTGAGCGGCGGCGTACCGATGCGTAGATCCTGGCCACCTGAGAGTGGTGCATAGGCACCGGACGCCAGCACTGCTGTGCTGGCCATTGTCGGTTGAGCGAGTGGTTGGGAATTGGCGGTGGGTTGGCCGAGCGTGCCTGCTGTGACTGCGGGATTACCCGCCAATTGCGTGGCTTGAATGGGCGGTGCGGTCGCGCCGAAGAGCGGGTCGGGAACACTGCTGCGGCCGCCGGACTTCGTCCCTTGGCAGCCGGCCAACAACGCCAACCCTGCGATCGCCCAGCGCCACGTCATCTTGCCCGGTCCATTCACTACTCTAAACTCTCGACACTAAATCCATCGTGGTCGCCCCATAACTTTCGCGGAGCCGGCAGGCAATGCCAACATTTCGTATCGCAGTCATCGGCGGCGACGGTATCGGACCCGAAGTGATCGACCAGGCCATGCGCGTGGCCGAGCGGGCCGCCAAAAGCGACGGCGCGGAACTTTCGTGGAACAAATTGCCGTGGTCGTCGGACTTTTATGTCGAAACTGGCCGCATCATGCCCGCTGATGGCTTCGACCAACTCAAAAAGCATGACGCGATTCTTTTTGGTGCGATTGGGAGTTCGAGATGTCCCGATGCGGTGACGGTGCATGAGTTGTTGCTGCCCATGCGCCGCAACTTTGATCAATACGTGAACCTGCGGCCCTCGACGCTGTACCCCGGTGTGCCGAGTCCGTTACGCTTACGCGGAATCGTGCCGTCCATGCAGTAATAATCTGGCGCGAGTCGGCCTACCGCGGGAAAAGCTGCCTTGCGCCCGGCCCAGAATTTCAAACGCTCGGCTTCGTCATGCGCCGTGCGCAAGCTGGTGGCGCCACTGTTTTGCAAAATATCGTGCACGCGTTTAATTTCTTCCGAGACTTCCTCATTGGTGCCATCCAATTCACAGAGCAAAATCGCCTCGGCTTCCAGTGGGTAACCGGCATGCACAAAATCTTCGGCTGCGTGTATCGCAAGCCGATCCATCATCTCCAAACCGGCGGGGATGATGCCGGCGGAAATAATCGCCGCCACCGCAGTGCCGGCTTTTTCGATATCGTCAAAACCTGCCAAGATGACTTGCGCCCGTTCCGGCTTAGGCAATAGCTTTACCGTTACTTCGGTGATCACCCCGAGCATGCCTTCCGAGCCGGTCATGAGCGCGAGCAAATCATAGCCTGCACTATCCAGCGCGGTGGAGCCGATTTCTAAAATTTCGCCTTCCATTGTGATCACGCGTAAGGCGAGAATATTGTTCACGGTCAGGCCATATTTCAAACAATGCACGCCGCCGGAATTTTCCGCCACGTTACCGCCGATGGAACAAATAATTTGGCTGGAAGGATCGGGCGCGTAGTAAAGACGGTGGGGCGCGGCCGCTTCCGAGATAGCGAGGTTGCGCACTCCAGGCTGCACCCGTGCCGTACGCCCGAGTGGATCGATGTGCAGAATGCGAGAAAATTTAGCCAGCGATAACAGCACGCCATTTTCCACGGGCAGTGCGCCGCCTGATAGTCCCGTGCCCGAACCGCGCGCCACCACCGGCACGCCAGCGGCATGGCAGGTGCGCAGAATCTGTTGCACTTGTGCTTCGGTTTCCGGCAGCACAGCGAGTAGCGGGAGCTTGCGATACGCCGTCAGCCCGTCGGATTCGTAAGGCCGCTGATCTTCAATTTCGATCAGCACCGCCT
>JANNLP010000647.1:0-3435 GCA_031396905.1 Gemmataceae bacterium | reverse complement strand
CGCTTGACGGTTTCAGCGGCCGTGGCGATCCCCGGCCTTGACCCGTCACGGGCGATGCGGCGCCGCGAGATACTCGGCGCTCTGCATCTCGTGCAGGCGCCGCCCAAAGCTGCGGATTCCAGCGATAACTGAAGTCAGTGGTTATCGCATTGTGCGGCCCGCCATGCACCATCTGCACCAGCGGCCACTTCTTCGCCGCATCGAAGTTGGGAGGATACACGATCCACATCTGCACCTTCTTGCCGCCGGCACCATCGAACGTCACGTTCTCGACCTTGCCGAGTTGCCATTGCGATGTGATGTCATCATTAAATGGATCGATACGTCGCTTCGTCCCGCGCGGATCGCCGACCCACACTTGCGGCGGCTTGTCGAAGCTCGACCGCAGGAACACCGTCATAGCATTCTTGGCCGCGACATCCAGCGACCGATCGGAATGGCCGCCGGGCAGAAGACGGGCCGGATCACTAGCCGAGAAGACACCCATGCGAACATAACCCGAATCTTCGACCTCGGCGATCACATGCGGCCCGGAATGAGTATCATCATTCGGCAGCCACCGCGGATTCGACGCCGAGCGATCCAGCGGCCGCCCCGGCGGACAAAACTCGCTGACCTTGTTACTCGCTCGGTCCAACACCATCACTCGATTGCGGTCGGCATAGAAGAACTTGGTGGTCTGCCGCAGAAACGCCATCGACTTGCCATCGGGGCTATACACCGGGCTGGTATCGTGTGCCAGGTTGTCGGTGGTAAGACAACGAGCCTGCGCTTTCTCCTGCGTCAAATCCAGAGCGAACAGATCGTTGTTGGCATCCATGCCAAACTCAGCGACATTGTCGGCAACGAAGCAGAGTTCTTTGCCATCTGGCGATACATCAAAATCGGCACCCGACGGCTCGAACGGCGGAAGATGCCGGCCCGTGCTCGCCAGCAGGTTGCGATGCTTGCCCGTTTCAACGTCGAAAGAGAACACCACGGGCCGCTTGCCATCCGTGAGCCACTTATCCCAATAGCGGTAGATCCCTTCGGTGATGACAACACCCTTGGCCTTGGCGTCTTTGACTTCCTTCTCCCGGCGAAGATGTTCCTCCTTGGTCGTGCAATCGGGCCACGTCCAGCCAATGCCATAGATCGTCTTTCCATCGCGCGACCATTTCAGACTCGACGGTGCGAACGAAGTCTTGGCCACACGCCGCGCTTCGCCACCCGCCGGGCTGATGACATAGATTTGCGCAACTTGATCGCCAGTCCGCTTGCTGGTAAATGCGATCCACTGCCCATCGGCCGACCAACGCGGCCCGGAGTTCTTCGTTCCAGTGTTAGTGAGCTGCCGCTGCTGCGAGCCGTCGGTGGCCAGCAGCCACAACTCCGACATGCCTTCGTCTTTGTCGAGATTCCACGACGTGACCTCAACGCAACACCAAGCCCCATCCGGCGAAATCGCCGGCGCGCCGAGACGCTTGACCTTCCAGAGGTCTTCAACGGTGATGGAGCGCTTGGAAGCGGTAACACTGACATCGTCACTACAAGGAATAAGGGCTATTTCAGATGGAATTACCGGAACCGTACAGGTTGGATCGAAAACCAGCGAAGGCGTATCCATCGATCCACCAGCGACGGGCTTAAGAATTCGCTGTACTTTAGGAATGGTCACAGGTTGCGTGAATGGGTGCGATTCCCCGGTTCCGCCAGACTTTGCCACGAATTCGCGCCGATAGTCATCAATCAATCGTTCGTCCGATTTATCCTTCCGTTTGTTCAGGTGCGAGTAACAGTACAGGCACACGCCGTCGGCATTACTGGCCAGCGCTCGACGTACTTGGGCGGCCGTGTCGGCCGGGGTATTCATGTAAGCGCCGACGCCGACGATGGATTTTGCTTTGTACTTGTTTTGAGTCTCGAACTTGACCCACTGATCGAAGTACTGCTTTTGCGCGGGATTCGCTTCACGGTCGTAATTCATCGGAATGATGATGTCGAGCAGACCTTCTTTGCGCCAGGCGTGCCAATCCTGAAACACACGGTTGTATGGAGCCGACTTAAACCATTCGTCGTCATTGGTCGGGCCGCCACCCCACGGAATCAAGGCCGCGGAAAGGATGATCTTTGGATTTTCGTTCAGCAGGTGGATGCGCAAGCTACGCACAAGATGAGTGACCTGCTGTCGTCGCCATTCCTTCCAATTCGGGTCGTCGCGCTTGGGTTGCTCCTTCAGATCGTGCGCCTTCTGAAAGCGAGCCACACTCGTCGGGTTGTAGCCGGCACCGTAGCCCTTTTCCAGACTTCCTGTCGTCTCGGTGTAGCGCACAAAGTCGAGATGAATGCCATCGACGGGATAATGTTTGACCAAGTGGTTGACGACGTTCACGAAATGACGGACGAAATCCGGATGGCCCGGGTCCGTGAAGTGGCCGGACGCGAACTTGATGTTGCCCTCGTCATCGCGGGTGAGCCAGGTGTTGTCCTTATCCGCGTTCGGGCCATGCTCGTTGAAAATATGCTTGGGATCTTTCGGCGGCTTGACGGTGCCGGGCCAGACGGCGTTGACGTTGACCCACGCGTGAATTTGCAAGCCGGCTTTGTGACCCTTTGTGAGCAAATCGTCCAGAGGGTCGAAGCCGGCCGGGATGGTGGCATCTTCCGTGAACGGCTCCAGCGATTTGCGGTACAGCGAATCGCCGCGCTTGCGAACCTGCGCGATGATGGTATTGCAATTCAGCGACTTCACATCAGCGATCAATTGATCGACCTGTTGCGGCGTCTTAATCCCGGGGTTGAACGCATCGACCCACACGGCCCGCCATTGTGGCTTGGCCGGCTCGTCGGCGCGACCGCTGCCAACCACGAACAACAAAGCAATCAATGCAAATCGGAAGCGCAGCATGGTCCAACCTCAAATTCTCGTGGGCAAAGCCGTGACCGTCAGCATACACTGGCGGGAACGCCGCGAGTAGCATCATTCACGCCATCGGAACCGCGCCGCCATGCCGGACAACGTGCCACCGCCGCCCAGGCTGTACTCCATCGACGTGCTGCGCGGCACCGTGATGATCCTGATGGCCCTCGATCACGTGCGCGATTATTTCTCCGACATGTTGTGGGCGAATGCGACAGATCTGAATGTGGTCAGCCCGGCTTACTTTCTTACCCGCTGGGTCACCCACTTCTGTGCCCCGGTGTTCATCTTCCTGGCCGGCGTCGGGGCTTCACTCGCCGAGGATCGCGGCAAGACGAAGCCGCAACTAGCCTGGTTCCTCCTTACCCGCGGCTTGTGGCTAGTGTGGCTCGAACTCACAATTGTGCGGATCAGCTTTTACTTCTCGTGGGACTTCAGCCTTACGCAAGGCCTGGTCATTTGGGTCATTGGCTGGTCTATGGTCATTCTCGCAGGATTGTGTTACTTGCCGCGCTGGGTCGTGCTGACTTTCGGGC
>JANNLP010000742.1:0-2613 GCA_031396905.1 Gemmataceae bacterium | reverse complement strand
TTATGGCTCGGGGGGGCCCGACCCCCCTCGTTGTTTTTGGTTGCCACACACCCCGCCGTGCTGACGCCCCCACGCTTGCCAAATCATAAACTAATTCCATGTCTTCACGCATCGGCTCAGGTCACGACACCCATCGGCTGGAAGCGGGCCGACCGCTCGTCCTTGCCGGCGTGCGCATTGAACATGCAAAGGGCCTTATTGGCCACTCCGATGCCGATGTGGTTTTGCATGCCGTTACAGACGCTCTGCTTGGCGCGGCCGGACTCGGCGACATTGGTGAATTATTCCCAGATACCGACCCACAGTGGCGCGGTGCCGACTCTACCTACTTCGTCACCGAAGCACTGAAACGGCTTAACGAAACCGGTTGGCGTGTCGGCAACGTAGATGTGACGATCTTTGCCCAGGAACCGAAGCTGACGCCTCACAAAGCCGCCATGAAGGTGAACCTGGCACGTCTCTTGACGCTGGAGCCGGGGTCGGTGAATATCAAAGCCAAGACCGGCGAACACGTCGGCCACATCGGCCGCGGCGAAGCCATCGGATGCAATGCAGTGGTGTTGATTACATTCGCTGCTGGCCGCCGCCCGAAAATCTTACGTGCGCCGGACAACTGACTACGGACACTGGATATGCCGCTAAAAGTTTACAACACGCTCACCCGGACCAAAGAGCCATTCCACAAGTCACCGCCGGAGCGCGTGACCATGTACGTGTGTGGCCCGACCGTGTACAAGCCCGCGCACATCGGCCATATGGTCGGCCCGGTCATCTTTGATACGGTGAAGCGCTATCTCACCTATCTGGGATTCAAAGTCGAATGGGTCGTCAACATCACGGATGTGGATGATAAACTCATCGTCCGCGCCAAGGAGGTTGGCACCACCGTCCCGGCGCTTGCCGAGAAGATGACGGCCGACTACAAGGAATGCCTCGCCAAGCTGAACGTCACCGGCATCGACCGCTTCCCCAAAGCCACTGAACACATCCCTGGCATGATCGCCATGATCGGCCAACTCATTGAGAAAGGCCATGCCTACGCCGCCGCCGGTGATGTCTATTTCGACGTGTCAAAGGACGACGATTACGGCAAACTCTGCAACCGCAATCCCGATGATATGGAAGAGGGCAGACGGATCGAAGTCAGCGACCGCAAGCGCAATCCCGGCGACTTCGCCCTTTGGAAGGGCGCGAAACCTGGCGAGCCGATCGAAGTGATTTGGGACAGCCCGTGGGGCAAGGGCCGGCCCGGCTGGCATATCGAATGCTCCGTGATGAGCCAGGCACTGCTTGGCGAAACGCTGGACATTCACGGCGGCGGCCTCGACCTGAAATTCCCTCACCACGAAAACGAACTCGCCCAAAGCGAGTCGGCCAACGGCAAGACATTCGCCCGCTTCTGGATGCATAACGGCTTGCTGCAAATGGGCAGCGCGAAAATGGCCGGCTCGGTCGGCAATGTCGTCAACATCGTGGATCTGCTGCAGAATCATCGTGCCGAGACGGTGCGGTTCCTATTGCTAAGCACCCACTATCGCACGCCGATCGAGTACTCCGACGAGCAACTTGCCGAGAAAGCCCGCGCCCTCGAAACTTTCCACCGCTTCTTCGAGCGTTACGAGCGCATCACCGGCACGAGCTTCTACGAACTGCCGGCCGAGCGCGCTGATAGCGCGATTGTTACCGCTCAAAAAACGCGGCTCCTGGAATGCCTTGACGACGACTTCAACACCGGCGGTGCCGTCGGCATGTTGTTCGAGTTGTTGACGGAACTAAACAAGTTTGCCGACACCGCCAAATTGGATGCCGACAAGCCAGAAGAAGCCCTGGCCGAATTTCGCGCCGGCGTCCAGGTGCTGCGAGAGCTGTCGAATATTCTTGGTTTGTTTTGGGCACCCGTTTCCAACGATGTGGACAACCCTCAACTGCTCGATGGGTTGAAACAACTGTTGACGGAGTTGAGCAAGCAACCAAGTGCCGATGAATCTGTCGCCAACATGATGCAGTCGCTCATCAGCCTGCGCAATGAATCACGCAAAGCCAAGAACTTCGCCGTGGCCGACACCATTCGCAAACGGCTCACCGCGCTGAATATCACTCTGGAAGACCGTCCGGGAGGCAAGACCGACTGGCGGGCAGGGTGAGCATGCGCATTCTCGGCATCGACCCAGGTTTGCTCATCACCGGCTATGGCGTCATTGAAATTAGCGCAGCTGGCGTGCGAGTCGTTGAAGCCGGCGTGGTCAAACCCAAAGGGACTGACCTCGCGGTGCGCGTCGCTTCCTTATACGATGGGCTTTCCGAAGTGATCGCGTCCCTTCGACCCGAATCTATGGCAGTTGAACAGTTGTATGCCCATTATGATCATCCGCGTACGGCAATCCTGATGGGCCATGCTCGTGGCGTAGTGCTGTTGGCGGCCGCGAAGAATGAGCTAATAGTGTCCAGTTACGCCGCCACACGCATCAAGAAGACGATCACAGGGCACGGCCACGCGACCAAGAGCCAAATGCAACTGGCGATTCAGCGCGAACTGAACTTGGCAATGAAACCCGAGCCGGCCGACGTCGCCGATGCCTTGGCCGTGGCGTTAACCCATCATTACGCCAATAA
>JANNLP010000595.1:0-8322 GCA_031396905.1 Gemmataceae bacterium | reverse complement strand
AATGCTGTTGATGGCGTCGGCCATCGGCCTGGTGCTGACGCATTGGGGCACATTTTACGACAAGCTGCCGAATTACCACGAGTTCTTTCGCTGGAACACGCTGCTCTATATGTGGATCGCGCTGGGCATCGTGAAGGTGATTCACGAATTCGGGCACGGCCTGAGTTGCAAGGCGTTTGGCGGTGAATGCCACGAGATGGGCGCGCTGTTTTTATGCCTGTCGCCGTGTCTGTATTGCAATGTGTCGGATTCGTGGACGATTCCGAACAAGTGGAAGCGCATCTGCATCAGTTTCGCGGGCATTTACGTAGAGTTGGTCATCGCGGCCATCGCCACGTGGGTGTGGTGGTACACGCCCAGCAGCCCCGTCACAAACAATATTGCACTGTGCGTGATGGTGCTTTGCTCCGTCAGTACGGTCGTGTTCAATTCCAATCCGCTGATGCGGTTCGACGGTTACTACATGCTGGCCGACTGGTTGGAAATCCCCAATCTACGCGACCGGGCCAACCGCATGTTGAAAAACCTGTGGTGCGAGACGTGCCTGGGTATCGAAGTGCAGCCGGAGCCGTACATGGACGTGTCGCGGCAGGCGCTGTTCATCTTCTATGCCGTGGTGAGTTGGTTTTACCGCTGGATGGTCACGTTCAGCATTCTGTACTTCCTCGCCAACTGGCTGAAACCGTACAATCTCGCGGCATTGAGCGGCATGTTGGCCGTCGCCGCCATGGGTTCGATGATCATCTGGCCCTGCTACCGCATGGGCAAGAACTACTTCCGCCGAGGGAGAATGCCGGACATGAAACGCAACCGAGTGACCGTCACCACATTGACGATTATCACATTTGTCGCACTGTTTCTCTTCCTGCCGTTACCGATCAGCCGCATTCGACTCAGCGGGTTGGTGCAACTCGACCGCGAGGCATCGAGCCGCGGCAAAGTCACGGTCCCCGACCAGGCGATCCTGGAAGTGCTGCATGTGCAAAATGGCGAACGAGTCTACGAAGGTCAACTGTTGGCCGAGCTGCGCAGCCTGAAGCTCGACGAGGAAATCAACGACGCTCAGCAGAAAAGGGCGCAGGCTCTTGCAGGTGCCGACACCGAGACGCGCAATTTGCTCGGCGCCATTGATCCGGAAGACAAGAAAAAGATTGAAACCGATCGTGTGCGCGCCTTGAATGCCGCCGAGGAACAGGCATCGCGCATTCGAGTGTTGCAAAAACAGGTCAACGCGCTGAAGAACCTGCGGGCACCCTGCGACGGCGTGGTGATGGAAGCACCGAAACGGGATGAAGTCGGCAAGCAATGGGAAAAGGAACAGCCTACGCCTTTTTGTCTCGTGGGTGATGCCAGCAAGCTGCAGGTACTGATTCCCGTGTCTGCCGACGACTTCCACCTCCTTCAGCGCGACATGGAAGGCGGCAAGACGCTGCCGGTGACGATGCGCGTGCCCGGCCGCGGCGCGCAATACATCTACGGCACAGTGACGCGCCTTCCCGAACAGGACGCCAAGGACGTGCCCGTGCAACTGACACATCGCGGCGGCGGCTCCATTGCCGTCAAGCCTGGCGCAGACCCGAAGGTGAATCCACCCCAGAGCCAGATTTACCTGATCGAGATTGAGTTTGACGAAGCCGATCCGAATCTGTTGCCGGGGTCAATCGTTCAGGTCAAGGTTCATTGCCAGTGGATGACCTGCGGCCGTTGGGTCTGGCGCAAAGTGTCGGCGCTGTTTGATTTAGGATTGATTTAGAAACGACAACTCGATAACCCGGCCGCTTGAATCTGAGCGGCTCGTGCGGTAGCCTTGACGCCATACGCTCTTTGCGAGGCGTCGTATACATGGCCAAACTTCACAGCGATTCAATTCAAATTCAGCGCCGCGGCGACATTGCCGTGATTACGCCGTCACCCGACATTGAAAACATGCCGGAATCTTTGATCGAACAGGCGGCCGCGACCGTTTTAGGGCCACTGCGGGCGGACCCGCCGGCGGGCATCATTGTGGACTTCAGCCAAGTGGGTTTTGTAGGTTCGGTGTTTCTGTCATTTTTGTTGCGCTGCCATAAGATCGTGAAAATGCAGGGCAGCGAAATGGTGCTATCTGGTGTCACGCAGAAGACCCGCGAATTGTTGCGCGTGACAGCGCTCGACACCATTTGGGCGCTGTACGACACGCAGACCGAGGCGCTCGAAGCGCTTGGCGCGGATTGAACCTAATACTAATCGTTGGAGTCTTGCATCGTGCGAACCCATCTGAAGCTCTGCGCTGGTCTTGGTATTTTCTTCGTGGCAACGTTGACGTTGCGCGCGGATGACGACGCTGTCGAGGCGGCGATCAAGAAACTTGAAGGAAGCGTCGTGCGCAATCAGGGATTGCCCGGCAAGCCCGTGATCAGCGTCATGTTGAGCATGTCAAAGTGCCAGGACAGCGATCTGAAAATCCTCAACAACCTCAAATCGATGACCTATCTCGCGCTGTATCGCACGGGAATCACCGATGCGGGTTTGAAAGAGTTGGCCAATCTGAAAACACTCACCACACTCGATGTGATGAGGACGAAAATCACCGATGCCGGTTTGAAGGGACTGGCCGGCCTCGATTCTTTAGAACGGCTGGCCCTGGCCAACAACGACTTGAACGGCAGCGGACTGAAGGATCTTGCCGGGCTCAAATCACTGACGCATCTCGACTTGCGGGAAACCAAGGTCACGGATGACGGCTTGGCGGGACTCGCCGGACTTGCGAAATTGAACACACTCGACCTGGGCCATACGGCCGTCACCGGCACGGGCTTACAGGCGCTTGCGTCATCCAAATCACTCGAAGGGTTGGACTTGAACTCGGCCCAGGTCACGGATGCCGCTCTTAAGGCGTTGCCGAAATGGGAGAACCTCAAGCGACTCACGCTATTCCGCACGAAAATAACCGACGAGGGCCTCGAAGGGCTGGCGGGCCTCAAATCGTTGAACTCAATCAACCTTTCCTATACGAACGTGACTGGAATCGGGTTGAAACACCTGCCCAACCGTAAGTCGCTGGAGCGTTTGGAATTGATGTCGGCCAAGGTAACGGACGAGGGCTTAAGCGGAATCGCTGGCTGCACGTCACTGGATCACCTGCGGCTCGACGGCAACAAGAAACTGAGCGGCGTGACCCTCAACGTGCTGGCCGACATGAAGAAAATCACGTTCTTGCGCTTCGATAACTCCGGACTCACCGACGATGGATTGAAGGCGCTACCGCAAATGCCCGGCGTGAAAGAACTATGCTTTTCCCAAACAAAAGTCTCCGACGCCGGTATGAAAGAGCTGGCGAGGCAGACTCAGGCAACGCTGTTGGACGTGAGCGGCACGCGCGTCACCGGCACGGGCTTGAAGGATCTGAGCGGCTTGAAGTCGCTGCGTGCCATTAATCTCAGTGGCTCGCTGGCTAGCGACGAAGGCATGGAAGGATTGCTAGAACTCAGTGCATTGAACAATGTGAATCTTGCCAATACGGGAATCACGGACAGCAGCATCGATTCCCTCGGCGCGTTACGGGAGCTTAAGACATTGAACCTTCGGCAAACCCGCATCACCAAGGCCGGCAACGATAATTTGGTTAAGAAGCTTCCGGGCTGCAAGATTGAATGGAGCATGAGTCGGGAGAAGTAAGGGTCGAGGTGACGGTGGACTTGCTTGTCCTCTTAATTCAGTTGTTCCTCGAAGCGATGGTGCAATCGCTTCTGAGCCTAGCTTTTGATTCGTGGTCTGACTGGTGGCTGTGGCCATCGATTGACGAGTGGTTTCATCGGGACAAGGTGACGGGGAGGCGTACGGGATTCGGTTGGTACTTCTTATTTCTGGCGTCAGGCGGAATTGTGGGCAGGATTTCCCTGTTGGTTGCACCTCATCTCGTGTTGCCGTTTGTGTCCCTTCGAGTTGCCAACCTCATTTTAGCGCCCATTGCTGCGGGCGCGTTGAGCTGGTGGGCTGCTCTGGGTCGCCAAAATCGCGCTGATCACTTCTGGATGAGCTTTTGCTTCGCTCTAGCATTCAGCATTGTGCGTCTAGAGTATGCTGCCTAGATTTGGCTCCCTAATCTGCCGGCACACACCGGTTTTTCGCCCAATGCCGCAGGTCGCGCACGCGCTCGGCCATCAAGACGGATAATGGGTTGGTGCGTTTGGCTTCTTCCAATAAGTGTTCGTCGCTGAGTTCCTTGCCCTCGGAAAAAGCGTCATACATCGCGGACACGACTGCTTGTTCGAGTTCGGCACCGCTGAAGCCTTCGGTGGCGGCGGCGATTTTGTCCAAATTGAATTTCTCGGGGTCTCGCTTTCGCCGCTTCAAGTGGATGCGGAGAATGGTCTGACGCACATGGGCCACGGGCAGGTCTACGAAGAACACTTCGTCGAAACGACCCTTCCGCATCAACTCCGGCGGCAATGCGGCAATGTTGTTCGCGGTGGCCACCATGAATAGCGGAGCGCGGTGATCCTGCATCCACGTCAGCAATGTGCCGAACATGCGCTGCGACAAACCGCCATCGGCCGAGTCGGACGACGCGGAGGCAAAGGCCTTCTCGATCTCGTCGATCCATAAGACGGCGGGTGCCATTGACTCCGCCTGGGCCAGCGCTTCGCGCAGGCGGTTTTCACTTTCGCCAATGTATTTTTGATAAAGCATGCCTGGGTCCATGCGCAACAGCGGCATGTTCCAGTCGGATGCGACGACGCGGGCGCACAAACTCTTGCCGCAACCCTGCACGCCGAGCAATAACATGCCGCGCGGCGGATCGAGGCCAAACGCCCTGCCCTTGCTCGTATTGCCACCGCGCCGGCGAGCCAACCATGCCTTGAGGTTCATCAGGCCGCCAATTCCATCGGCGGTTACGTTGGCATTGACGGTTTCAAGGCACCCGGCCGAGCGGAGCAGATTACGCTTGGCATCCACCACCCGCGGGAAATCTTTTGCTGAAAATACTTCATCTGCCTGAATGGCCAGCGACACGACCCGCGTCGCCTCCACGGCGGTGAGACCGCGCAGAATCTGCACGAGTTGGTCCATGTCCTTGCGAGTCACCGTCGCTGTGTGCTCGGAATAACTGTCGCGCAGAATGCGTCGATATGTGTCGCGTACGATGCGTTCCAACTCAGCGGCATCCGGCAGCGTCAACTGCACCGGTACGGCCAGGCGATGAATTGTCTCGGGCAGGCCGTTGTGATCGATCAGGATGACGTGGACTTTCTTGCGTGAATCAATGTCGCGAAGCTGCCGTTGGATCATCGGCTCCTTGCAGTGGGGATTGAGATCCTTCAGCAAGTAGATTTCGCGATCGCCCTTGTTGTCGAGCACGTAGTCCAGGGCGGCAGCGGCGTTGCCGCGCTTGACGCCGGTCGCCGCGAAATCGGGCACGGTGCGTTCCATGCCCGCGGTGATCGACCATTCAAAAAGTGGGAAACCAAGTTTTTCAGCGGCCTGCCGGACGAGGCTGGTCGCCCGCTCCTCTTCCAATGTTTGAATGGAAATGATCGGATGACCCGACTGGATCAACAACATGAGCTGGTCGAGCATGGCCGCGGTCCAGCCTTAGAAGAGCAACTCGTTGGCCGCTTTGACGACGTCGGCTGCGGTGAGACCGTATTTTTGCAACAGTTCTTCCGGCGTACCCGATTCGGCAAACGTGTCCTTGATGCCGACAAACCGCATGGGAACTGGCTGTTGACGCACAACCGACATAGCGACGGCGCTGCCGAGGCCACCGTGCAACAAATGTTCTTCGGCAACGACGATGCGACCCGTGTCCTTCGCGGCAGCCAGCACGGCCGCTTCATCCAGCGGCTTCACCGTGTGCATATCCAGCACGCGGGCTTGCTTGCCCTTCCCTGCCAACGCTTCGGCCGCCTCCAGTGCCGGCGCGACCATCAAACCGTTGGCGATGATCGTGATGTCCTTGCCGTCACGCAATTGAATGGCTTTGCCGAGCTGAAACTTGCAACCGTTCGGATAGAGATTTGGCACGTTGGGTCGACCGGCGCGAAGGTAGGCCGGTGTGTTAATCGCCGCGATGGCTTTCACCGCCTCACGAGTGGACGGCTCGTCAGAGGGAACGACCACAGTGAAGAATGGCAGCGAACACGCCAACCCAACATCTTCAATGCCCATTTGGCTTGGCCCGTCTTCGCCGATGGAGATGCCGGCATGGGTGCCGACCACTTTGACGTCGAGACACGGAAACGCGACCGACATGCGAAGTTGGTCATAAGCATTACACATTACGAACGTGGCAAAACTCGATAGCCATGCTTGCTTGCCGGATGTCGCAAGGCCCGCAGCTACGCCGACGAGATTCGCCTCGGCAATACCGACCTGAAAAAACCGATTCGGAAACTTCTTGCCGAACAATTCAGTGCGCGTCGAATTGCCAACGTCGCCGTCAACGACAACGACATCCGGTCGGTCCACGCCAAGCGCAGCCAGTGCCTCGCCGAATGACTCGCGGACGGATTTGCCTTTTGCAAAATTCATGGCAGGTGCCTTTCCGGATTTGGCTACTTCATGTCATTGAGGAATGCGATGGCTTTGACGGCTTCGTCCTTGGTAAACGGTTTGCCGTGGTGGTTTTTGTCTTCGAACAGGTCGATGACTGGATAGCCCTTGCGCGTGCGGGCCACGATGGCAAATGGCTTGCCCTTGTTGTTTTTCGCCTGATCGTAAGCTTTGAGCACAGCAGCCTGATCGTGTCCATCAATCTCGACTGCTTCCCAGCCAAACGCCTGCCAGCGCGGGGCGACCGGCTTCAAGTCCAGCACATCGACGGTCGCACCGGTTTGTTGATAACCGTTCTGATCGACGATTACGACAAGATTGTCGAGTTTGTATTTGGCGGCCGACATTGCCGCCTCCCACACTTGGCCTTCGCCAAGTTCACCATCGCCGGTCAAAACAAAACAGCGGGCACCGGTGTTGTCGAGTCTTGCTGCAAGCGCGATACCGACGCCAATGGAGAGGCCCTGCCCCAATGAACCCGTCGAGGCTTCGACGCCCGGTAACTTACGATAATTGGGATGCCCTTCGAGCGGACTGCCGAGTTTACGCAAAGTTGGCAACATGGCCGGATCGAAGTAGCCGCTGCGCGCGAGCAGCGCGTAAAGCAGCGGAGCGGCATGGCCCTTACTCAGGATAAAGCGATCACGTGCTGGCCCGCGCGGCTGCTTTGGATCGTGCTTCATGTAGCCGCCGAAATACAGCGGTACTGTGAGTTCGACGGCCGACATGGAACTTGTCGGGTGACCGCTGCCGGCGGCCGTCGTGCTGTTGATGATGTCGATGCGGATTTGTTTGCCGATGGCTTTCAAGTCTTCAAGGGAGGCGGACATGAACAAGTCTCCCGGTGCGACCGGCACGAATCAGCCGGTTGACGGGAGACTATTGCCCACAGCAAGGAAGGCAATCGCCTCAGCGACGAATCTTGATCGCTGCGTTGACGGCTTGCGTCTGAGTGGCCGGCGGACCGGAGACGATTGGACCAATCAAAAGAGTCCACAGCGACAACAAGGCAACAGCTCGGAAAGTCATGACGGGATCCGATGAAAGTCAGGGGAGGATCACTTCAATCGCATTTGTATCGGACGTGGAAGTGCGTGTAAATCACAAAATGGGTAAAGTCAAACGATTTGGCAAGATTTTCCGGCGCTTGTGCCGTCAAGGACGAACCTTGATAAGACTTCAGCCGCAACTATATATGGCTTAATGTGTTATACTGTCGATTAACACAATTCGAACGTCCATGACATTGGTTCCCGTTAGTCCTGTCTTGATGAGTCCATCGGTTTTCCGAAAGAAATTGTAGCTGTCGTGGTTTTTGAGGTAGCGCTTCGGGTCCAATTTTTGAACCACCGATTCGTTCGCAACGTTGGTGTCCCAGACGGCTCCGGCGGCGTCGGTCGGGCCATCTTCGCCATCAGTGCCACCGCTCAAGATGGTTACTGTGTTGCGATATTTGCCGCGGTCTTCCAGCTCCATAGCCAACGCCAACACGAACTCCTGATTGCGGCCCCCCTTCCCCGGATGGGAACCCAACGCCACTGTCGTCTCACCGCCAAGTAGCACGCACAACGGGCGGGTAACGGCTTCCTCCGGAACATAAGTCGCAACAATGTGAGCAGCATCGGACGTATCGCCGTCGATGGCTTCGCCCAGGTTGATCACCTCGTAACCATACGACCGTGCTTTATCCTTGGCCGCTGCCAAGGCATCGGCATTGGATGCAATGATGCGATTGTGGACATTATCCGGCAGCGATTTCGGCGTCTCGGGTATGAGTCCGATTGCTCC
>JANNLP010000578.1:0-17989 GCA_031396905.1 Gemmataceae bacterium | reverse complement strand
GGCGGCGGCATCGGGTTATCGAGCGTGACAGGGACGGCAGTCATTCAAAACTGCACCATCACCGCCAACGTGCTCACATCGGCGCTAGCCGGTGCCGGCGGCGGAGGTGTTGGCCGGCTGAACAGCGGAACCATCGCGCTGACGAGTTCCATTGTCGCGGGCAACACTTCGACGGTCGGGCCGGATGTTGGTAGTTCCGGCACGGTTACAGCCAACTATTGCGCCATTGGCGAATCGAGTGGATTTAGTTCTACCGGTTCCAACAACCTGGCTTTTCAACCGGTCGCCAACCTGAAGCTGGGCACGCTCGCCAACAATCGTGGGCCAACGCAAACGATCGCATTGCTGGCCGGCAGCCCGTGCATCAACGCCGGCAGCAACCCGGCGATGTTGACGACCGATCAACGCGGAAGGTCGCGGTCCGTGGGTGCCACGGATATCGGTGCCTACGAAGTTCAGCCCGCGGCCAAGGTTGCGACCGTGGCGGTGGGCGATGGAACCGATCAAAGATCAACGGTGGCTCAGCTCGTCGTGACTTTTGATTCTCCAGTCGTCATCACAGGTGCAGCTGCCGCGGCGTTCACGCTTGTTCGGCAGGGTGATGGTAAAGCAGTGACTTTGGCAGCCGTCGTCGATCCGACGAACACTACAGTCACGCTGACTTTCACCGGCGGCGCGGTTGATGGCAAGTCGCTTGCCGATGGCCGCTATACTCTTGGCATCACTGCCAACCAGTTTGGCGGCGACGGTTTCGACGGCAATAGCGATGGCGTTGCCGGCGATGATTACCTGTTCGTTGGCGACCCCGCCAACGGGCTGTTCCGTTTCTTCGGCGATAGCGACGGCGACGGCACAGTGTCCGCCGGCGACTTTATCCAATTCCGCCTGGCGCTGGGCGGCACGAATGGCGCGTTCGATTTCGACGGCGATGGCGCAGTGAGCGCCGCCGACTTCATCCAATTCCGACTGCGATTTGGCGGTTCGATTTGACGTTGTCAGTTAATCGTCAGATGTCCGTGTTGACTTCAGGCTGCATGCGGTATGATGCTAAGAGTTGCGAATTGACTCGCGGCTGTGGCCCGTCATTGACCCGTATTGATTCGTCTGTCTTCCGAAGAGGCTTTCATGGCAAAGTCGAGTCGTCATTCGCAACGCGCAATTCTGCAATTTCTACCCTTGGAACGCCGCGATCTACCCTCAGGCGTCCGCAGCATTGATGGCACCGGCAATAACTTAGCTCACCCGACATGGGGTAGCACCGGTGTGGAATTGCTGCGCCGGGCGCCGACCACGTATGCCGATGGGCTTTCCGCGCCGTCGGCGGGCCGACCCAATCCCCGCGAGATTAGCAATGCGGTTGTCGATCAAGGGACCGACGATGTGTTCAGCCGTCGGGGTCTTGCCGCGATGGCTTACGTCTGGGGTCAGTTCATTGATCATGATCTGGACCTGACGGTGAGTGCTTCGCCGAGTCAGTCGTTTAACATCACGGTGCCGGCGGGCGACGCTTATTTCACGCCGGGCAGTTCAATGCCGGTGCGTCGGTCGGCATACAATCCCGCGACTGGTACGACTAATGCCCGGCAACAGGTCAACAGTCTTAGCGCGTTTTTGGATGGGTCGCAGATTTACGGTTCCGATGCCGTCGTCGCCGACAAGTTGCGTACGCACTCTGGTGGCCGACTCAAGTCGAGCGTGGGTGACATGTTGCCAATCAACGATGCGACAACATTTCCAACGGGACCGTTGACTCTTGACAATAATGCCCACATAGTGCCGGACTCCGAGTTGTTTGCCGCCGGCGACGTTCGGGTCAATGAGAATATCGAACTGACAAGTTTGCACACATTGTTCATGCGCGAGCACAACCGCGTTGCCGACCACATTCATCTACTGCACCCCAACCTGAGCGACGAAGCGGTGTATCAAAAGGCGCGTGCATGGGTGATCGGGGAACTGGAAGCGATTACTTACAACGAATGGTTGCCGACGATTCTCGGGCCGGCCGGTCTGAACGCGTATCACGGTTATCTGCCACACGTAAATCCTGGAATCGCCAACGAGTTTTCGACCGCGGGTTTCCGCGTCGGTCACAGTATGTTGGGCGACGATGTGGAGTTCCTCGGCGACGATGGCCTGGAAATCACGGAGCAGGTGCCGTTAAGTGCCGCGTTTTTCAATCCCATATTACTGGCGGATTTCGGCATCGACTCGGTGCTGAAGTATGTCGTCTCGGACCCGGCTTCGGAGATTGATAACACGATTGTGAACAGTGTTCGCAACTTCCTGTTTGGCCCTCCGGGTGCTGGCGGTTTCGATTTGGCCAGTCTCAATATTCAACGCGGTCGCGATCATGGCCTGGCGGATTACAACTCGGCCAGAGTTGCTTACGGTTTGCCGGCCGTCACGAGTTTCGCCCAGATTACGTCGAACGCGGCGCTGAGGCAGGAACTGCAAGCACTTTACGGCACGGTCAACAACATCGATCTTTGGGTCGGGATGCTGGCTGAGAACCATGTGCCGGGTGGCAACACCGGCCCGTTGGTGGCGCGGATCATGGTCGATCAATTCACTCGCATCCGCGATGGCGACAGATTCTGGTACGAACGGACTTATTCCGGCGCGGCTTTGCACCAGCTTCGCAATACAACGTTGGCCGACGTGATCCGCCGAAACACGGGTCTGGTCAACCTTCAAAGCAATGTGTTCACGTTCAAGGTGTCGATCAGTGGTACGGTTTTCCATGATCGGAACCAGAATGGCATTCGCAATTTCAATGACCGCGGCATTGCGGGCCGCACATTGCAGTTGATCAACGGGATTGGCAACACGGTCATCGACACAACAGTGTCCGGGCCACGCGGGGCATACTCATTCGATGTGTTGGATGGTCTCGGCGTTGGCCGCTTTTTAATTCGGCAAGTCCTGCCGACCGGTGTCGTGGAGACAACGCCAGCACAGCCAATACTGGCGATTCAACAAGGCGACACGTTCATCAGACACGTGAACTTCGGCAACGCCCATGTCCCTCCGCTACCGGCGATGCCATTTCAGTCCGGCAGCACAACGTTCGCCAACTTGCCGAACGGTTCGTCATTGAGTTCGTTTGCCGCGTTCCAGCAAGAGTACTTGGTGGAGATGCTCTGATACAAATCGTCCACACGATCTAAGTCGCTTTGCCCATTGCATTGTCGTATTCATGTGGTTGGTTCATCGGCTGAAATGCCGCAAGCATTGGATCGACCGACTTGATGTCGTTTTCAGTCAGTTCGTCATATGCGATAACATCCCACAGCGAGCGCAACGAACGCTGACCCGCTGACAACAATGCTTGAATGGCTGAACTGATTTCAATTGGATAGATCGCCGGCAGCGGTTGGCGCTCGCCGCGAATCATCGGCAACAGCGCTCTGCCGGGGTTGGCGTGCGCCAACATGAATGTGATGAGTTTCGCCGTGAGAAATGGCACGTCGCAGGCCGTGACGAAAACGTGGGATATGTTCGTCGGCATTTCGGCCAGGCCGGCCGCCAAACCGACAAGTGGCCCGGCATGTTCAACTGGATCGCGGGCAACTAGCACACCGGCTGGCAAAGTTGGTAGTGATTGATTCGGGCCGGCGACAACAAGCACCGGCGATACAGCTTGTGAAACGACACGCACTACATGACACAAAAGTCGCTCACCGTGAAAGTCGAGCCAGGCTTTCGGCGTTCCCATGCGGCGGCTGGCGCCGCCGCACAACACGATTCCGACGGTTGACATACCGTCGATGTTATCGGCCGGGAGCAGGGATGACTTCGCCAACCGGAGCGGCGGGCGCTGCGGGGGCCGGTGGCATGATGGTCGGCTGGACAGTTGTAGCGGTGTTCAACTGGCCGGGTTTGCAGCCCTTGATATTTTGCGGAGGCAGAATCGGCAGGTGCTGAAAGTCCACAGGACTATGCACCGGACCGGAGCAACATTTTCCATTGGAGCACGGGGCACAGATCGGGGTGGCGCACGCCTGGGTGACGCGGTTCAAGATTTTTCCGCTAAACACTCGTGGGCCACACTTGGGTTCACTGCATGTGAGTTCACTGCATTTGCCTTCCGGGCAGCCCGCGCTGGAGTTCTCACTCGCCTTGGCGGAAATCGGCCGGGGCAGCGTCATGAAGCGGTCCTTGATGGTCGGGCACGGCGGACATGACGTGGTCGGGGCACAAACGCGTTCACGTTTCGGTGTCGGGCAAGTCTCCGTAGTTTCGCAGACTTCGCCAGCGCGCTTGACCGAGATGCCGGGGAACACGACGCTGATGGTCCACGGCCCTTTGCTTTCGCATGGTGCGGCACAGGATTTGTCGCTGGCACATTTGGTTTTGCGCCAGCCGCTGAACCAGGACTTGTTACATTCGCCGCAGTCATACGGTTTGTGGCAGCGATTGAACGGGCTGGTCGTGAAATACGAAAATAGCGGCGGATAACATCTCGGGCCGCAATGTGCTTCGCAAGGCGCGCAGTCGCAGAGTGGTCGATAAGTAAACCAGTTGCCGAGGCGGCCGAGGCAGGTCGGGGCAAATTCCTTGGTCTGACACGCGTGTGAATATGGCACGATCGGCGTCGCATCGTGGCGGGCAGCGCCTTCGTTGTGGCCGGTGACTTTTTCCACCGACTTGATCGCGTCGGGTTCGCTAGCGCACGCTGACCCCGCGATCAGTGACATGATGCCCATCACGCCGGCAAACAACCGAAGACGAATCATCACGCACCTCGCAACGCGGAGACGATGGTTTCCCAAGAAGGATCGGCGACCGGGTTACGCCGATGCGGGCAAATGCGCCCTCAACCCCGCCTTTGCCGAATACGCAGCCCCAACAACCTGCAAGGTTTCTCCCGTTTGCCCGGTCGTATGATGAACGCTGATCCACAGGGTTTTGCGGATGGCCATGTTGCGGAATGAGTTCGATGCAATCGCTCAACGTGTGCTGGACGCGCGACGATTCAACGTACGGCCGTCGTTGGATTTGCGCTGGTGCGACCCAGTGGATGAAGAGATTTCCTGGGAGCTGTTCCACGGGCGCGCCCTTGATCACACAATGACTCGGCAAAGAAAATCGTTCCGCGCGTGGAACGTGATTGTTCATGGCGCTGATGAACCACTGTTGTCGCTCAAGTTTGATGAAGCGGAGCAGTTGGTCCACGTTACTCGTGCGGTGCTGTGCCATGTCCACGCAACCGTGAGTCCGGGAAACAATGTCGTTGAAACGTCGGAAACCACTCGCTGGGTCCGCGAGCTTGTGGGCAGTTCCCCGGCCGACGAACGCTTGTTCGATGAGTTGTCGATGCTCGTGTTTCAGGCGGTCGTGGGCACAAGTCGCTTGCCTTTGACGTCGTTGGAATCGCCGCTGCCGGCGTTTACACTTGGGCAACTCGGTCATTTTCCAGAAGGCGACGACGCTGAAATCGGAGCCAAACAGTTGGAGTTTGCGCTGCGTTGCGGCCAACAGCCTCCAGCAGATCGCAACACAATCAATTCTCTGAAGCGGGTGTTTCATGGCGTGTCGCTGTCGCCATACACGGACTTCGTGACCAATGTGCTCGGGTACTTACACGCGCTGGAATTAGATCGCGCGATTACGGCGACGCAACGCTTGAGTTTTCTCTCTTACTTGTTGCGGCTCCAGTGGCGACATCTAAATGCCTATGATTTGCGGCTGTTTCATCATGGTGGCGCAAATTACCCTGATGCTTTGCTAATTGACGAAGTGCTGACAGAGCTTCTCGCAGCTGCCGCACAAACGCCGGCGTTGTTCGATGGCACGCTCATCCGGCGTGGTCTGCGACTGGGCTGGTTGCTGCGCACGATGTACCAGGGTCATCGCGTGCCGTCTCAGCCGACTTCGCCCGGTGAGAATGTACGCGTCTTGCCCAGGCCATTTGAGCGCGTCACTGACGAGGAGATGCATAGGCCGGCCGCACGCGCGCGGCAATTGTTTGATCAGCCGTTTCCACTTACCAGCGCGGCACGGGAAGTATTGGCAAGTTGCTTTGCGGAAATGGCGCAGCCGGACGAAGCCCGGGAACTAGGCACGGCACTGATCGGTGATCGGCCATTGGGCGTCGGCAAGTCGCCGTTGGAACCCGATCGCACACCGCTGTTCACGCATATTGTTCAAAGCCGTAAATTGGGAACGCGGGTGCTGCAACAGCTGAAGGACAAGGCCGACGACTTCCTTCGCCCGTTTCTCGATTTAGACCTGGCGGCCATCGCCCTTACCGGCGTGCCACTGCTCAACGTTCAACGGACGAATCGACCGGGAGTGATCTCATTGACCGATGTGCGGCAATCGGCTGATGATTTTGTCGTGGTTGCCACCACGCGCTCGTCTCTAAATCATTTCCGGTCGGCTTACGACTGGTCGGGCTTGCCGCCTGAATGGTTGTCGCAAGACCGCTGGCACATCGTGTTGCCAACCGTGGACGCGAACGGCCGGCGGTTGCAGGTATTTGACCCGGCCGGGCAGCCGTGGCTGGCGCTGAGCTACGCCGAATCGCCCGGGTTTTTGCAGCGTCGTGGCATCGAACTGCCGGCAGGCGGCCTGCGGGCACGGGCCGTCGGTTCCGGCGACGAATTTGCGGTATTTCCTGCCCACTAAGGTCAATTCCGGCGCATCGCCAAACCGTGACCTATGTTTGTGTGGACGATGGCCCCCAACGGCCCCGGAGGACTCCATGCCCGCACCCGTCACTGCCGACGAGTTCCTAGCAATCCTTGGAAAGAGTGCGCTCGTCGAACCGGAAAAGGTGGAGGGCTTTTTGCGCACCCGCAAAGGGCCTCCGCTCAGCACGGCCGGCGCGATGTCCCAGGCTTTGCTTGACGCCGGCGTCGTCACCAAATTTCAAACGGAGCAACTCCTGAAGGGCAAGTTCCGCGGATTCTCCGTCGGCAAATACAAAGTTCTTGATCGGCTCGGCGCCGGTGGCATGGGCCAGGTGTTTTTGTGCGAGCATCCGCAGCTGCGCCGTCGAGCCGCCGTAAAGGTATTGCCCACGGATCGTGCTGGCGATCCTGCGCTACTCGGCCGGTTTTTGCGCGAAGCCCGTGCCGCGGCGAGCCTGGATCACCCAAATATCGTTCGTGCATTTGATGTCGATGAAGATAAGGGTTTGCACTACCTCGTGATGGAATACGTCGAGGGTGGCGACTTGTATCACGTCGTCAAGCAGGAAGGGCCATTGCCCGTCACGCGTGCTTGCGAGTACATTCGCCAGGGGGCACTGGGCTTGCAGTACGCCCACGAGGCTGGGCTGATTCACCGTGACGTCAAGCCGAGCAACTTCCTCGTCGAAAAATCAACGGGCGTCGTCAAACTCCTCGATCTTGGTCTTGCGCGCTTCATGGAGGAAGGCGGCGATGCCCTGACGCAACGCTTCGACGGCGGCAACGTTCTCGGCACCGCCGACTATGTCGCACCGGAGCAAACACGCGACAGCCACGAGGTCGATCAACGCTGCGACATTTATGCTCTGGGCGGAACCTTGTATTTCCTGCTCACCGGCAAGTCGCCGTTCCCCGATGGCACGCCGGCGGACAAGATGATCGCGCATCGCTCGCGCAAGCCCACACCGGTGCGGACGTTTCGACCCGATGTACCTCCGGCATTGGCAACGTTGATCGACAAGATGATGGCTAAGAACCCGGACGAGCGACACGATTCGGCCAACGAAGTGGCCGACGCGCTGTCTCCTTGGCTGCCGAATACGGAGAAACCGGAATCGGTCGAGATCCTTTCCGAACCATTGCTGCCATCGCCGGCGGCATCAATGATCATCGCGAACACGCCGTCCCCCACTCGAACTTTCCGCTTGGGGTGGCCTGCGGTAGCTGCATTGGTTATGATAGGCTGCGGGCTTGGAGTCGCAGCCGGGCAATTGCTCCGTAGCCCGCCGGCGGTTGTTCGTTCAACTGGCGGTCGTTAAAACGTCCCGGCGTACCGAGGTTTCTGCCATGGCGCGTGCTCTGTTTGGTCTTCTGGTGGTCGCCGCCCTTGGCGTGACCGGTTACTATACCTACAGCTACGTTCACAACGACGGCCATTGTTGCGGCAGCGACAGCACTGCAACGGTCATCAAGAAGTCCTGCTGCTCAGAAGCCGGCGAGTGCACGAGTGCTTGCGGCCTGGGTGAAGGCAAGTCCGAAGCAAAGAAGTCCTGTTGCGAAGGCAAAGAAGGCACTTGTACGGAAGCCAAAGAAGGCACCTGTTGCAAGGAAAAGAAAGACGAAGAAAAGAAGGAAGAGAAGAAGGACGACGGAAAGAAGGAATAGTTTCCGCGAAGAACTGAGATGATTTCACGATGGTCGCGATTCCGGCAATGTGTCGGGATCGCGACCATCGTTTTTTGTTGTCACAGTCGACCGCGACGGCCAATACCTGACCGCCAGCGACCCGAGAATGATGGCCCCGCCGATCAGCGTCGCCAACGTCGGTCGCTCGGAATCGGGCGCGATGAGATAAGCCCATGCCGGATTCAGCACCGGCTCAACCAAAGTCAGCAAGCCGGCTTCGACGGATGACACGTGGCGAAGTCCGCGAGCCATCAACCAGTACGGCGCGGCAAGTTGGACAATGCCGAATGCCGCCAACCAGCCGAGTTGAGCAAGTCGCGGCATCGGCTCAAGAAACAACATGGGTGACAGCACCAGCGCGGTGCCGATCAAATTGGCGGCAGTGAGCCATTGCGCGGAACGATCGCGTTGGGCGCGCAGGAACAACACGACGCCGGCGTAGAACACGCCACTGCCCAGTGCCATCGCCACGGTCGAGAGCTGCGACTGGCTCCAGTTGCCGGCGATCAATACGGTGATGCCGGCGAGGCCGCCCAGCAGCATCATTACATCGCGCCGTTGATACTTCTCGTTGAGCCAGACCACGCCGACGATCAGCACCCAAATGGGTGCGGTGTATTGGAGCAGGATCGCGGACGCCGCCGTCCCGCCGGTCAGCGCGGCGACGAACAACACGTTCATCGTCGCGAAGCAAAACACCATACCGACGAGCTTGCGATCCAATGGCGGTCGGCCGGAAAAGTGCAAAAACGGCAGCAGCGCCAAAGCAGCGAAAAGCGCGCGATATTCGGCAATGGCGAGAAAGCTGATCGGTGGCTCGTTCAGGCCCAGCGTTGTCGGCAACGTGAGCGCTTTCGCGAATAGACCGCTCAAGCTCCAGAAGCAGCCGGCCAGGATGATCTGACAACGAGCTTTATTGAGTAGAGAAAGCGGCACGGAGGCGACTACCCGGCCATCAGGCCACGGAGAAAGCTGGCCGCAAGCGCCGCGACCATCAGGCCAAAACCAAATCCGGCTACCATGAGCAAGCGGCGATACTTTTTCGATCGAGTGTTCGATGCAGTGGACGCGGCCGGTTGTGGAATGCCGGCATTGCTCGCGTGAAACTCCGGATACTCGCCGACCGCGCGAAATTGCCGGCGCTCGGAGCGTGCTGCCTCGACGCCATCCGGCCACAATCCGGCGTCAAGCCCCGCGAGAACCTGGCGCGTCGTTGCCAGTCGCGTGAAAGTTCGGCCTGTTTCATCATGAAACCGCAGGTGCCAGGGCGAATCGTCCAACGGCGTGTCAACATTGACGCCAGCGGATGGTATGTCAGGATGGGTTAATGCCACCTGATTCGAGCGAAGTGCCGGCCGGTCTTCAGGGCCGATGGCTACGGTCGTCCGATACCCGTTCAACAGATGCGATTGTTCAATGTCCTTGATCAGATCCTTAATGGACGCATAACGTTGACGCGGATCCAGTGCCATCATCTTGCGCAGGATCGGATCCAGTGCCGGGGGAAGCGACTTGTTCGCGCGGCTCGCCGGCTCGAAGCGGTCGGCTTGTTTTCTCGCCACGATTTCGGCATGGTTGTTCCCCGGGAATGGAACCACACCGGTCAGCAAGTGGTAAAAGGTCGCGCCCAGCGAAAAGATGTCGCTCCGTTCGTCCGCGAACTCGGCGCTCTTGGCTTGTTCAAATGGCATGTACCAGGAAGTGCCCAGTCCACCGGTCGTCGAAGTAATATCGTCCGGACCGCCGCCGCGCCGCTTCGCCAGACCGAAGTCCGAAAGCTTGGCCAGGCCATCGGACGACATCAGGATATTGTCAGGCTTCACGTCACGGTGAATCACGCGATGTTCGTGCACATGCGCGAGGGCCTGGGCGACATGATAGATTACCAATGTCGCATCGTCGGCTGACAGTTTGCCATCACGATCGAGCAGGTAACTGCAACTTGGGCCATCGACATACTCCAGCACCATCGCGTGCCGGCCGGACACCTGATCGCGGCCGTACATCAGTGTTCTCACGATGTGCTGATGATCGAACGATGCGCCGATGCGCGCTTCGCGGTTAAAGCGGTCGACGTTGAGCTTTTCCTTCGCCAGGTTGTCGGCGAGAAACTTGATGGCGACGCGCCGTTGCTCGATTGAGTCATACGCGAGGTAAACCGTGCCCATGCCGCCTTGGCCAATGCTTCGCAATAGATGGAAGCGGTCCAAGTGCAGAACAGTCGGCTCCATTGCCGCGGCAGCGCGGCTCATAGGAACAGCAGTTTTCATTGGCACAGTCACGTTGACAGCCCCGACTCCTCGGGAAAGCCGTAGTCGGCTCACGGTTTCCGATGAACGGACCCTTGGGGCCGTTACACCGTTCGCGCAAATACTCGTCTTGGAAGCACTTATAGCTTAGCCACTCGAATTACCGAGTTCAAGCGGCAAAGGCGCGGGACACAAATGATGTTGCCGTAATTCCGAAAGTCATTGAATCACTTATCGCGAATGTTGAGTTCGCTTCGTAATTGATTGCCTAAGTTCACGGCCGGCCCCCACCCGGGGTATTGGCCCAAAATGATCTCGCAATGCACCAACGCTTCGCGCCGCGCGTTGTCCGTCTCCAGCGAGTAGAGGAACTTGGCAAAATCGTAACGCCATTCAATCTGCCGTGGCGCAAGATCGACTGCACGTTCGTAGTGTTTTCGAGCTGTCTCAGATTCACCAAGCGATTGGCAGCATTTGGCGAGCTGATATGCGCCGGTGCCAGTAGCATCGTCGGCACCATGTGCGAGCAATTCCTTGGCCTTAAGCAGCATCCGACGATGGGCAGCGGCGTCGTGGGGCAGATTCACGATGATGTTGGCCGCGTCGATAATCTGGCCCGCGGCGTCAGGTAGGATGCGCTCGAGTAAGCCGTCGCCACCAATATTTGGCAAGGCGGCAACGACGATGGCTTTAAGATGCGTCGGTCGATGGGCGAGCGACCGGCGCCAGGCTTCCCACGCGGCGTCGTGCTTGCCCCGACGAAGTTGAAACTGTCCATAAAAGAACAACAGATCGGCATCATATGCTGCCAGGCGCACGGCTCGCGCCCAGTAGTGTTCCGCCGGGTCCGATTTGGCCATGCCGGTTTGGCCGGGGTTCGCATCGACAGCCCACGCCGCCAATCGACTATGCGGCTTAGCTAATAGCGGACACAAGTTGCGGGCCACAATCATCTGCTCGATACCGCGCTGCGTCACTTCGTCGAACACCGTGATCAGATCGCGCGAAGGTGAGGTTATCTGCGAAATCGGACCTAGCCACTCGAGTGGCTGCAACGACGGCAGTGAAATGCTGCATATCGCCGCCAAACGGGTGCGTTCATCGCTCCGGTTGAAAGCGGCCTGCCGGGCGTCAATGTACACTTGACCCAGTTCCACACGCAATTCGGCGTCATCCGGTGCCAATTGTACGGCTCGAGTTAAAGCCGCGACGGCCACATTCGGATCTTTGGATTTCTTCAGGCCGGAATAGGCTTGCACGCGCAGTGCTTGCACCCGGGCTTGCCGCGAGCCGAAACCGACCAGGAGCAATGCTACGGCCGTCAGCAGTACCATCGCGACCGCGCCGCCCCAGCCGCCCAAGGCCATCACGATGGAGTGTTTTGATTTGATCGATGGTGGTTCGCTGGGATCTGAACGAGCCATGCCGCAAAGTTGCGCTGCCGTCACCGCGACGAGTACCGTCACTGCCGGAGTGAACAAGCCAAAGTCCACCAGGCTATGAACGGCGACCGCCGAAATGCCGACCAGCGCGCCAAAGGCCAACCGCCCAGGCGTGCGAATCTCGTGACGCTTCATAGCCTTGCGACCGTAACGCAGCAGGAAGTACACGATGGCGATCGAGAGGCCCAGTCGCAATACCCCACCTTCGATCATTGCTTCAAGGTAATCGTTGTGAGCGTGATCAACATAAACGTCTGCATTGTAGCCACCATAATCACGTTCGCGATAAAGGGGCTCGACATATTGCAAGGTGCCGTATCCGGTGCCAAAAATCGGATAGCGCCAAGTCAAAGGCAGCAAGTTGCTCCAAATGGCGAATCGCCCATCAGCGGCGACATCGCTGCTAAATGGATTGAGCCGTGATTGAAGCGGCTTGACGCCGACCCACCCCACCAGGCCCACCAATAACAGAACGGGCACAACCGCGAGTTCCAAACGCCGAACGCGATGGCCGGTAAAGCCGCGTAGACAAAAGGTGATGGCGAGGCCGACGAGGAGTGCGACCACGCCGCCGCGCGACATGCTGCACAGCAAGCCGGCAATGATGGCCGCCATCGCGGCACTCAGCCAAAGTTGCAGTGGAGAATGCAGAATGCCAAGAATTGAAATCGTCGCTTCTTCATCGGCTGACTGTTCTTCGAGAGCGGCCGCTTTGTAAGTGCGTCGTGCCCGTCTGTCGGATTCGGACTTGGAACCGAGCAGCAGGAGGGCAATCGTGAAGCCGACGCAAATATTGGCGTAGTACGCAAAGTGGTTGCGGCAAATGAATGGTCCAAACACGTCACTGCGTGTCTGGTATCCGAACACTGATCGTTGCATTAAGCCCGTCGGTGATCGATTCTGTACGAACTGAACGATGCCGAACAGCGCAAGACACACACCGTTAACCGTCGCCACCCAGGCAAGTCGCTTAAGTGACGCAGTCGATGCAATGTTGACTCGGACCGCGGAGAACAACAAAAATACCGCCAACAGCCGGACCAGCATCTGGCGGGTGGCAAGCGAATACAGGCTTATTGTCGGCCAGCCCGGCAGCGACTCAGGCAGCTTTCCGGGAGCGATGATTTCAGGCTGAGCTGGTAACAGTTCGTTGCTGATAATCGCCGTGGCCGGCGATATCATCGCAACGATCCACGATGGCAAAGGTACGATTTGAAGCGCGCCACCAAGAAAAATCGCCCCAAGAGCCAAAGCGACTGGGCAGGAGAACCATAAAAACTGACCTTCAATAACAGAGCGAACGCCCCAGAGAATGCAGACGAGGCCGACGCCGACAAACAGTCCATATTCGAAGACAGGATCGACGGAACCGTAACACCACGGTGCCAACGCGACCATCAACAAAACAAGCCCCTCCATCGCATACCGAATCCAATTAAGTGATTCGGAACGGATGGAGGGGTGCGCAATATTAGATTCGCTCACGCCTTGATTGGGGGATTGACGAGAACGGAAGTAACAAGAGTCGCTTCACCGATCCGCTTAGATGCGCGGGGACGGAGGAGTGCGAACCGTGTTTTGCCAGTTGCCGAGGAATACTTCGACCGAGTCTGTCGTCGCATTAACCGGAGCGGCAAGGTTCTGGCCGTTCAGGTTGAAGTCACGAGTTTCTGAAATTTGGAGGCTCGGCACGCTCAAACCGGAAAACAAGTCGCCGCCCAGGAAGGCAACAGCCAATGCCGGCACCGCGATCATCGCGGTCAGCGAACCGGTTCGTACCCAGCTCTTTGTGTTCTTCATTGATGCAATCCTCGTCTGATGGTCAGTCTGGTTAAACTCGGGATTCCTTCCGCGATAGCCTTAGTTTCCCTGATTTTGCGCGGATTTCAATACCAAACGTAGGTTTTTTTTCCAAATCGGCGCATTTCTTCATTTTTCTTGTTTTACCGGTTGCGCTGGTGGTGCCAGCAATTGGTCAAAACCCTCCTTCAATGCAGCCCGAATGGCACTTTCGTGGATGTAGTAACCCTTTTTTGTTTCAGTATCCGTGCCGCTGCAAATGCCGATCAAATCACCGGTTACGGTGACTAGGGGTCCACCCGACCGACCGGCGACTGGTTGTTTTTTTGCCTCCCAGTGCCAATAGCCTTCGGATTGACCGGGTTTTTTCACTAGCTTGGCGCCCTCGACTTCATCGACCTCTAGACTCGGAGCCTTCGTGTCAGAAAAGCCGACTGTCAACACGGGGAACTTGGTTTTCGCGCCACTTTGTTCACTTCTTACATAAAGAAAGCCGGGCGAATTCAACTCGACAGCGCGTAAGAGTGCCAAGTCAATGTCCGGCCATTCTTTGACGACGTCGGCCTGCGGGATCTTTTGAAGCATCCTGGGAAATGTTGTGGCGGAGTACGACTCCAGGTCGGCAACCTTCGTGTCTTTCACGTTGTGCTTTGCAGTTAGGTAATAGACATGTGGCCCCAGCGTTCCAATGCGCACTGCCGTGCCTTCGCCGCGCGTGACCGGGTTGGTTAATCGCAAAGTTGCATTCAGCGCTGCCTCTTGCTTCGCCTGTGGGAAATGCGGTGACTGCACCCACGGCCCGGCCAACACGACGGCGGCAAACAACGTTCCCATTTCCGTATCTTAGCAGTCCAATCGACTAGCCCAAGTCCAGCCTCATGCCAATGTTGAAATCGCGGAATCCCATGCGTTGATAAAACGGGCTAAGCTCGGCAAAACAATGCAGGATTACCTTGTAACATCCGGCGGTTTTCGCGTAATCAGCTGCATATCGAACGAGTTCGGTGCCAATGCCGCGGCGTTGAAAGTTGCTGGCCACGGCCACGTCTTCGATGTGCCCGACCCTTCCGCCTGAGTGAATATATTTTTGATCGATGACCAGACTCGTCGTGCCGATCACTCTATCGCCATCCAGGGCCACGAATGTAAACTGGTTCGGCGGCGTGTTATCAAACAACTCCCGCGCGCGATCCGCTGTGAGTTCAACGCTCGTCAGTGCGGACAAGGTGTCCAGAAAGCCGCGCTCGAAGTCGTCGCGCTGCAGTTCTCGAATGGCGATACCGCTCATGTCAGGTGTCGTGTAACCGACCGTTGGAGTGCGCAACTGTTTGCGTTTGGTGCTGGATGTTCCTGCCGCCATGGTCCGGTTCCTTCCTCGTCCGCGTGCAATTGACCAGATTCCCCATCCTAACTGACGCGAGAGTGATTGCCCAGTCAAAGTAGTTTCGGTGCCGAATTGCGCCAATTCGCCTATCCCGCAATCCCTTTTCTGCTTTATAGTTGCGGCCGGGACAGGAGGTCCGTCGGTATGTTGCGCGCGTTACTACTCGTAATCACAATTCTCTTCGTCGGCTTGGCAGCTATCGCACAACCACCTCGTTTTCGCGAGTCGGCGGAGCCACCGTTAGCGGATGGCTCGGTGCAACAAGCCGGCGGGCAACTTCGGGCGACGGTTCCCACCAATATCGATACGCCCGTTGTCTCCATTGATGTCGTCGCTCCGCCATTCGTACCCAACGGCAAAAACATCGATTACCGTTTGCGGGTGGCCAACCTCTCGGCCATCGAGGCGCGCGATGTCGTCGTCGTTTATCAAATGCCCAAGGGCGGCAAATTCGTGAAGTCCGATCCGGTCGCGAAAGAAGATGTCGACAAACTGACTCTGACTTGGGAACTCGGTGCGCTGGCGGGCGGGGCGCGCAAGGAAATCGCCATGACGGTGACACCGGGTGCCGAGATGACGGAATGGGCGCACATCGCCAAGGTGCGCTTCGAACACGGGCGGCAGGGCAAGACCAAAATTGCGAGACCCGAGGTTAGCGTCAAAGTCGTTGGTCCGACGGCTGTCCAGCAACACGACGTGGTGTCATTGCGGTTGGAAGTGACCAATACGGGGCTAATGGAAGTCCGCGACGTGGTTATCACGAACAACTTGGCGAAGGGGCTCGCCCATCAATACGATCCATCGCCGCCTGGGCAAAAACAGGATGCAACCAAATCGCCGACGTTGCGGACGTGGACCATTGCAAGGCTAGGCCCGAGCGAGGCCCGTGTATTTGACTTTCGGGTTGTCGCGGAGGACGCCGGCAATCACAACCAGACGCTTACTTCCAACATCAGCAACGGAGCGAAGCATGATACGACTAGCCTACTCACGGTACAAGCGCCGAAGCTGGAGTTGCGCATCGACGGCCCGACCAAGCGCGGCAGCCATCAAACGGCGACTTATCGTGTGACTGTTCGAAACCTCGGCAACGCCCCATTGCGGAACGTGACGCTGACCGACAAAGTGCCCATGGGCTGCGAAGTTGTGAGCGTGTCCGAAGGCGGGCAGAACTTTGAGCGCGACATTCAATGGATATTACCGCAACTACAGCCCAATGAAGCGAAGGTCGTGGAATTGACCGTCAAAGCAAGTGGTATAGGCCAGGTGAGGCACGTCTTTGCCGCGTCCTCTCGGGGCATGCGCGAAGAGAAGGAAGCTGTCACCGATTTCATAGACATCGCCGCGCTGCAAATGGATGTAAACATCGACCCCCAGGCAGTCGTCGTTGGCGACAATGTCCGCTTTGTGCTGACGGTGCGTAACCTCGGCTCTGCCGCGGCCACACGCGTGCTGCCCGCATTGGTTTTGCCATCCAGTTTGAGCTATGTCAGTGCGGAACCGACGTTGCACCAGCATGTGGACGGCCGCATTGCATTTGAACCGATCAGCATCGTGGCGAACGGCGTACACAAGTTTGTCGTAACGGCCAAAGCCGTCCGCGCGGCTTTGCCGGCCGTCGTCTCCGCGGATTTGATGGCCGATCAACTGGAAGCAGGCAAACTCCGCCGTGAAGAGTCGCTGCCCATCAGTGATCCCCGCCGCGGGCCGTGATAACTTCATGCTGCGATCAAACTTTGTCATCGATTGGCTCTGGCTGATCGCCTTCGGCCTGGCGACATCGGCGGCGTGCGTGGTCGCGGCCCAGCAGGTCGGCGTCACGTTTGATGAACCCATTTATCTCGAACACGGACTGAATTTCTGGCACACCGGATCGCATCGGCCGCTGTTGAAACTCGGCACCATGCCGCTGCCGGTAGATGTGCAGACCCTGCCGATTGCCATTGCCGAATGGGTTCGCGGCGAACGCTTCAACCTCAACACGGACTTCGCGCGAATCATCGTGTGGATGCGGCACGGCAACCTCATCTTCTGGTGGTTGCTTTTGTATTTCGGAATGCGATTGGGTCGCGATCTGGGTGGCTCTTGGGCTGGCCGCGTCGCGGTCGCGGCGCTTGCCTGCGAACCGAATTTGCTCGCCCACGCGGCATTGGCCACCACGGATATTGCGATTGCGGCAACATTGCTAGCATTCATCGCGGCGTATCGTCGTGGTCGGGATGGTGATTGGCGACAACGGGTCGGGTGGCCCGGCTTTTGGTGCGGCATTGCAATGTTATCGAAAGCCTCGGCGCTGGCATTTTGCCCGCTCCTGATGCTCGCGGTGGAGCTCGTGCGCCGACAAGAGGCAAATGGCTTATTCAATTGGCGGCAGCAATTGAGTTCGTGTCTGCGGGACGGCACCGGCATCGCCGGCCTTGGTTTCGCCATCGCGTTCGTCGGCTGCGGCAGCGACTTCTTGCCGAACGACTGGTTCGTGCACTGGTCCCATTCACTGACGGAAGGCACATCGCGGACCTGTTTGGTTTGGCTGGCAGAGCACCTGCGCATCTTCAGCAATGCGGGCGAGGCGATGGCCAACCAAGTGCATCACAACTTACGCGGCCACGGGCAGTTCTTGTTTGGGCAGGCCGACCAGCGGCCGTATTGGTACTACTTTCCCGTGCTGTTCCTGGTGAAGTTGACGCTGCCCGTGTTGGCGGCAACGGCATATTTCATCCTGTTTCGACCACGTCAAATCGCCAACAACGCCGCGCTGGTCGCGTTCGGTGTGCTACTTCTGTTCAGCCT
>JANNLP010000567.1:0-1708 GCA_031396905.1 Gemmataceae bacterium | reverse complement strand
AGTACCGTCCTGGTTTTTTTCCGAGGCCGATGGTGAGGCTATTGCATGGTCGAGCTGGTTCAGCTCGAAAAGCACGCTGAGGAGTTCGCCAAGCGAAACACCCGCATCGTGGCCATTTCATTGGAAGGCGTCGAAGACGCTAGGCAGACGCAAACGGAAAAACCGCATTTGATTGTCTTGGCCGACAAAGAACGCGGGCTGACGAACGCACTTGAATTGTTGCACAAACAGTCGGCTCCCGATGGCGGCGACACCGACACGCCCACGACATTTCTGGTCGATCGTCATGGCGTTGTGCGCTGGATATTTCGACCCGACGCGGTCTACACGCGGATTTCCCCGGACGAATTGTTGCGGGTGATCGACGAGAAGTTGCGGGCCAAATAGGCGGTTAGCGACTTGGTTCTAAACACAGGAAATGTTGCTACTCCGCCGCTCGTGTCCGACCCAATGCCACATCGAACTCGCTGAGCAGCGGCACCAGCATCGCAAATATGGTCAAGCCAAATGAAATGACGATTACGGCCAGCGGAATCAACGGCGGTGCCGATTCCATCGAGCCGGGCTTTCCAACAAGCACGTTGGTCACGACGTAGAAAACAGCGAGCGGCAAAACGATGCTGGCCAAGGTCAACGCCTGCGACGGCAATTCACCGCTAAGTACCCACAACAATCCGCCGATGCCGGCAATCAGAAACAACGCGAAACTCAGAAACTGGTATTCGAACGTGCCGCCGTTGATGACGATCAGGTAGATGCAGATGCAGGTGCCAATCGTGAGAAAGAACACAGTGCCAAGCGTCTGCAGAATCGCGCCACGGCTATGCGCGACGCGCAAAGCGATAAACACGCCAAAGATCAACACGAAAGCCAGCAATAGTGAGATGCTCAAGAACACCGCTACCAGCGACTCTATGTTCATACCGACCGCTTGTTCGGGCGAACCCTCGGGAGCGCTGGCGAGCCAACCCATGCCGGCATAAACGCATGCAAGGATTAATGGCGGCAGGATGAATTCTTTCACATTCCACGCGATGCCGCACAGTTTGCCAAAGATAAATTCTCGCGGCGACAAGTCGGTAACGAGTAACAAATCCAACGCACCGAGGTCGCGCTCCGTTGTCACCGAAGTCACAGCCTGGGCGGAAATGAGAAGGAAACTCAGGAATGCTACGGGCAACAGTCCGTACGCGGCTTGAAACGCCACACGTTGGTTGCCAAACCCCGTCATCGCCGAATAGATGATCAGTCCAATGACGATGCCGTACACAATCTTGATCAGGAACGCGCGACGACCATAGGCCCGGGTGCAGATTTCCCGCCACAGGACCGGGTTATTCCAGACTTCACGCGCCTGGCCCGGAGCGGCATGGGCTTGCGCCCGGGCCAGTTCATCGACCTCGGCGTCTTCCTTGGTCTCTCGCTGTTGGATCACTTCGCGACCAGGGTTCCAGACACGCAGCATCACGATGCCGACGATGTTCAGCAACACGCCCAATGCGAACATCATTACAATGAACACAAGTGCCGGCGGCCACTGGTTCAATGAGTCCGGTGCCTGTTCAATCACCGATGCCAAAGCAGCGACCGGGTCGATCCACGCCAATGTCTCCATCCAATCGCGCTCGGGCCAAATCATGGCACCGGCAGCGGTAATCAATCGCGTGAGGCACAGAAACAACACAATTCCCAAGACTGCAAGGGCCAG
>JANNLP010000525.1:0-2872 GCA_031396905.1 Gemmataceae bacterium | reverse complement strand
CCTGAGTGGCTTCCATGCTTTGCCTTCGTTCGTCGAATATGCGATGCCGCGCTCGGTCGCCACGAATAGAAGCTCCTTCTTGACACCGTCGCAGCGCACGGAATGCAGATATACATCTTGAGGCAGCTTGTCGGAAAGCTTGGTCCACGTCTTGCCGAAATCCGCTGTACGCCACAGGTAAGGCTTGAAGTCGTTTAGCCGATGCGCTTCGACGACGACATATGCGGTGCCAGCGTCGTGCGGGCTGGGTTCGATGCATTTCACTGTTCCCCAATCGGGCAGACCAGTGAGGTTCTTGGTCACGTTTTCCCACGTGCTGCCGGCGTCTTTGGAGCAATGCACGAGGCCATCATCCGAGCCGGCCCACAACACGCCCTTTTGTTTCGGCGACTCAGCGAGCGCGAACACGGTGCCGAAGATTTCCACGCCGGTGTTGTCGCCGGTGATCGGACCGCCGGACCATTGCTGTTTCTGTTTGTCATTGCGGGTGAGATCATCGGAGATTTTGGTCCAACTCTGGCCGGCATCCGTGCTGCGAAACACCACGTTGCCGCCGTGGTAGATCGTTTTGGGGTCGTGTTGTGAAATCAGGATCGGCGCGGTCCACTGGAAGCGATATTTCATATCGGCAGGCGCGATGCCGGATGGATTGAATGGCCAGGACGACACGTTGCGGGCTTGCCCGGTCTTGCGATTGAAGTGGGTGATGATACCGCCGTATTCGCCGGCGTAGATCACGTCGGGATTGGTCGGATCGGCCACGGAAAAGCCGGTTTCACCGCCGCCGACGCTGGTCCAGTCGCGCATGAGCAGCCGGCCGCCCAGGCCCAGATGCGGCGCATGGGCGGTGCCGAGGTCCTGCATGTTGCCCATGACGTTGTACGGCACGGCATTGTCCACGTTGACGTGATAGAACTGGGAGATGGGCAGGGGGGGGGCATACCAGGTCTTGCCGCCATCGGTGGTGATGTCCACGCCGCCATCGTTGGCGTCGATCATGCGTTTGGGGTTTTTCGGGTCGATCCACAGGTCGTGATGGTCGCCGTGATGAGCACCGCCAACCCGGTTGAAGTTGGCCCCGCCGTCGATACTGCGCAACAGCGGCACTTGCGGTGCCCATACTACATCGGCGTTGTTCGGATCGAGCGTCAACGTGGTGTAATAAAAGGCGCGTTGACGAATCAGACGTGCGTCGGAAATGCGATTCCACTTCGCGCCGCCGTCGTCGGAGCGGAAAAGGCCGCCATCGTCGGCTTCGATAAGGGCAAACACTCGTTGCGAGCTAGCTGGTGACACGGCAACACCGACTTTGCCCCACGGTCCTTTCGGCAAGCCGTTCTCTTTGGGTTTGAGTTGCGTCCAGGTATCGCCGCCGTCGCGCGATGTATAGAGTCCGCTGCCGGGGCCGCCGGAGTTCATTTCCCACGGTTGCCGCCGGGCTTGCCACATGCCGGCAAACAAGATGCGCGGATTGTTGGGATCAAAGCACACATCGGAAGCGCCGGTGTCTTCATCCTTACTGAGGACTTGTTTCCAAGTCGCGCCACCATCGGTGGTGCGATACACGCCGCGATCTTTGCCGGGGCCAAATGCCGAACCCAACACGGCCGCGAACGCAATGTCCGCGTTGGTTGGATGCACGATCATCGTTCCGATTTGGCAAGTGTTTTTCCACACGTGCTTCCAGGTCTTGCCGGCATCGGTGGATTTGTAAATGCCATGACCGGCCGCGACGTTGCCGCGAATGTTGGCTTCACCAGCGCCCGCGTAAACGACATTCGGATCCGAAGGTGCGACCGCGACGCTGCCGATGGATGAGTCTGGCATGTCGTCGAAGATGGGCTTCCAGGTCAGGCCGCCATCGCCGGACTTCCACACACCGCCCCCGGCCACCGCTGCATAATAGACCAGCGGATCGCCCGGCACGCCTGCCACTCTGCATACCCGCCCGCCAGCCGCCGGGCCGATGTTGCGGTATTTGAGGGCGTCGAGCGGGTCTTTCGGTTTCGGATCAGCCGCTGTGGCCAACGCGGAAACCATTATCCAGACAGCGATTGCGTGTGTTTTTCGCATAGTTGAGATGCCAGGGTATCTAGGTCAAGTTTGCCGACAAATCCTATGCTAGCGTCGCCGCCGGTGTACGCTAGCGAATCTGGCCATTTAGAGCCGAATGTCGCCAATTGTCGGCGGCAGGACCGGAACTTGGGTAGTGGGTCAATTTGCCACGGCGCAAGAAATTGAAGGGTATGAATGCATTCGTCTTCTTTGTGTTCTTTGTGCCTTTGTGGTGAGTTTCTAAGACCAACCACAGAGACACAAAGGGCACGAAGGAAGCACGAAGAAAACCAAACGGACCCACTACCGGAACTTGCATTCCCGGCGTTTGGCATGACCACTTGTCCGCGATGCCGGTGAGGCATCCGGGCATCGCAACCACAGTCACTTTCTTTCCCGGCGACCGGAACGTGCCAGGACATCACACACTCTCCAGCGGACATGCGTCCTCCGACGGTCTACGCTTGGAATGCCAAATGCTGCGCGCACTCTCACACAGTCACGCACGAAGACGATGCGAACGGGCACTGTCGTTGTTGCCGTGGGCTCGACCGCCCTTCACAGTGGGGCGTGCTCGAGGATCGTTGTTGTTGGTCATTTCCCGACCGCTCTTCACTGGTGGAGCGTGCCCGGTAATCCCCGTTCTGCCCCGAGGCAGCTGAGGTTTACAAGCGTCGCCCTTGCTTGCGCTTCGGGCTCAGCTTGAGTGTCGCATAGTGAGGAGGAAGAGGAGGAGGAGGGGGATGTATGGGTGCGACGTTTTTGATTGCGTCCCGGTCATGTCCCGCTGCATCGTCTTCCAGCAAACCTCGGCCAT
>JANNLP010000461.1:0-5521 GCA_031396905.1 Gemmataceae bacterium | reverse complement strand
GTTCGGCATCCGCAATCGAACTGGTCTCGAACGACAGCTTGCGGTCTTCGCCTTCGCCGACGACGCTGACTACGATCTTATCCTTACCGTGGAAGACGCCGCGGAGCAGATCCTCACTCAAGGGGTCTTCGAGATTGTTCTCAATGGCTCGACGCAGCGGGCGAGCACCGAACTCGAGGCTCGTGCCCTTTTCGATCAGGAACTCCTTGGCTCCGTCCGTCATGACGAGTTCAAGCTTCTTGTCCTTGAGTCGTTTCGAGACCTTGGACAATTCGATATCCACGATGTTCTTGAGGTCCCCGGTGGTCAGGCTGCGGAAGACGATGATGTCGTCCACGCGGTTCAGGAACTCGGGGCGGAAGTTCCGCTCCATTTCCTGTTTCAGCATCGACTTCATCTTGTCGTAGGTGGTCGATTCATCCTTCTTGTTGAAGCCGAACGCTTCCTTGCCGGTGATCTGTTCGGCACCGATGTTTGTCGTCATGATGACGATGGTGTTCTTGAAGTCGATCACCCGGCCCACATTATCCGTCAGCCGGCCTTCTTCCATGATCTGCAGCAGCATGTTCCACACGTCCGGATGGGCCTTCTCGATTTCGTCGAGTAGCACCACGGAGTACGACTTGCGGCGGATCTTCTCGGTGAGCTGGCCGCCTTCTTCGTAGCCGACGTAGCCAGGCGGTGCGCCGACCAGCCGGCTCACGTTGTGCTTCTCCATGTATTCCGACATGTCGAGCTGGATGATGTTGTTCTCATCGCCGAACATGAACTGAGCCAGTCGCTTAGCGAGCAGCGTCTTGCCTACGCCTGTCGGTCCGGCAAAGATGAAGCTGCCGATGGGCCGCTTCGGATCCTTCAATCCGGCCCGGCTCTTGCGTACTGCCTTGGCGATAGCCTTGATGGCCTCGTCCTGGCTAACCACCGTCGTGTGCAGTTCCTGCTCCATCTTGAGCAGGCGGGCAGTCTCGTCGTCGCCCAATCGCTTGAGCGGTACGCCGGTCATCTTGCTGACAACCTCAGCTACGACTTCGTCGTCAACGACGCCATCGGTCTCCTTGGCCTTCTCGCGCCATTCCTTGGTGACCGATTCCTTGCGCTTCTTCAACTTGTCGGCCTGGTCGCGCAAGGCGGCAGCCTTCTCGAAGTCCTGCTCGGCGACGGCAGCTTCCTTCTCCTGATTGAGCTTTTCAATTTGCTCATCAATCTCTTTCAAATCGGGTGGCCGAGTCATCGCTTTGAGGCGGATACGTGCACCAGCCTCGTCGATCACGTCGATCGCCTTGTCGGGCAGACAACGACCAGAGATGTAACGATCCGACAGCTCGACTGCGGAGGCCAATGCCGAGTCAGTGATTTGCACGCGATGGTGCGCCTCGTACCGATCACGCAGGCCTTTGAGAATCTCAACCGCTTCGTCCTTGGTCGGCGGATTGACGATGATTTCCTGGAAACGTCGTGCCAGCGCGGCATCCTTCTCGATATATTTTCGGTACTCGTCGAGCGTGGTAGCGCCAATGCACTGAATCTCACCACGCGCGAGCGCTGGCTTCAATACGTTGGACGCATCAATGGCACCTTCCGCGCCACCGGCTCCGACGAGCGTGTGCAACTCGTCGATGAAGAGGATCGTATTCTTGGCGCGGCGAACTTCGTTCATCACGGCCTTGATGCGTTCCTCGAACTGGCCGCGGTATTTCGTGCCCGCCACCATCATCGCCAAGTCCAGCACGACGATACGGCGATCGCGCAGCAACTCCGGCACATTGGAATCGATGACGGATTGCGCCAGGCCTTCGACGATGGCAGTTTTGCCGACGCCGGCTTCGCCGAGAAGGACGGGATTATTTTTTTGCCGACGGCTGAGAATCTGGATCACGCGTTCGATCTCGTTGGCCCGGCCGATGACTGGATCGAGCTTGCCCTGTCGGGCCAGTTCGGTGAGGTCGCGGCCAAAACTATCGAGAGCGGGCGTCTTGGACTTGCTCTTGCCGGAGCCGCGTTCGCTGCCCCCGCCGCCGCCGCTGCTTTCGGTGTCGCTCGGCATGTTATGCCCCAATAGGTTCAGAACTTCTTCGCGTACTTCTTCGAGTTTCAGGCCCAGGTTCAGTAGCACCTGAGCCGCGACGCCTTCCTGTTCCCTCAGCAGGCCGAGCAACAGGTGCTCGGTGCCCACATAGTTGTGGTTGAGGTTGCGGGCCTCTTCAATCGAGTATTCGATGACCTTCTTGGCCCGCGGCGTCTGGGGCAGCTTGCCCATCGTTACCATTTCCGTGGCCTGACCCGTCTGAACCGTCTTCTCGACTTCGAGGCGGACACGCCGCAGATCGATTTCGAGATTCTTCAGAACGTTGGCCGCTACTCCCGAGCCTTCTTTCACCAGCCCCAGCAGGATATGCTCGGTGCCGATGTATTCGTGATTGAAGCGCTGCGCCTCTTGATTGGCGAGCTGCATCACCTTTCTGGCCCGGTCCGTAAAGCGTTCGTACATGCAGGACGTCTCCGTCGGCCCGCCCAAGGCGACATTCACCACAGGCGGTAGACCGTTTCAACGCGGCATCAAGGGCATTGCCGTAACTAACAATTTACGGATCGATGCACTGATTGCCACCCGCTCGATCGCTCGATGCCGGTGAACCATCAAGCATAGCCCGCAATCGCAAGAACGATCAACCGGGGAATCTAACGCTATTGTGGTGCCTTGGTCAAGCCCGTGAGACGCGTGAGGCTGACGCGCCAGCGAGAGTGAACTGTGGTTTTCAAACGCCTTGCTCGCGCGTCGGGCTCACAGGTCGATTTGCACTATCGTTTAAGTTGCACGCCCAGATACAGTTGCGCCCGATCGATGAATGGCGTCACGCTTGCCGTGTCATCGGAACGCCATCGTGCACCGACGTGAAACTGTGACGAATCCGATAATGGCAGGGCGAATTTAAGGTTCTGCTTGATGCGTTCGCGTTCGGCTGCCGTGATGGCGGCGATGGCAGTACCAGTGTATTCGACATTCACGGCACCCAGAAGCGGCAACGGCAACTTTGTTGATACTTCGACAAACAATTCAGATCGTTCCGGCGCGACACCCTGCGCGGTGCGTTCTTCATCGTCGTATCGTAACGCCGAGCCGCCGCGCATGTGCAATTCGTCTAGCATCCACGGCCGCAGTTTGAAACCCACGCCGGTTTTGCCAAGCCAGCGCAACTGTTGCTGTGCGACCGACTTGCTTTCCACATCGACGGCACCAAACACAAAAAGTGAATCGTTAACCGTTACTTTCAACGTCTCATCGGTTGCCCACGAATGGCCACGTCCTAAAGGATCGTTGCGCACCCAATCAGGATCGCTAACGGTCAATTGACCCGACATGGCTGCCCAATTGGCATTCAGCCGCGTTGTCGCCTTGCGCTTGTCGCCGATTTGGTTCAGACTCGAATAAACATCGGCATCGACGTTGCGAGCCGCGCCAACGGGAACTCTTGGCGTCAGTTCCGCAATGGGCGATGTGAACGGCACTTTTCCGATAGTCTCTATCGCATCAGCTTCCATCCGCGCCATTGGCAGCACGGCCGGCAGCGGATTGAACGTTTCCGGTGCCGGTTGCCCGAGCCACAGCGCGAATGCCAGCGGGTACATCGGCACCTTATCGCGGCTTCGGTCGCCGTGTGCTTTCGGCGGGCTTCATGGCCGCGTGACTGCAATCGCTCTTGAGCGGGCAGCCATTGCATCGTGGCGAGTCGCCGCAGCGGTCGTGGATCAAGCCATTCAATAACTCGACGAACAGCGGCGCTTTGGCTTTCGGAATGTGATGTTCCAGCGATGCCTGCACGGTCGCCAGGTTGTCTTCGTGTTGTTCGACGACGCCTAAGCGCTTGAGCGTGCGCAATGCCGGGTCATCCAGCGGTATGGCATGGCCATCGAGCGCTTTGAGCGTCACCCACGATACGGCAAAATCGCTTGATGCCTGGTACCGTGCGATCTGTCGCGCGGCCGGCTTTACGCCTTTTTTCGGCAAGCCATCAAGATCAAACGAGTAGTTCGCCTCAAATACTTCCTGCAACAGGCCGATGATTCGCTGTGCTTTGGCCACCGGTTGCGGCAAGTCGGAGAGAGCGTTGGCCACTTCGACTGCTGAACTGACCCGCACCTCATTCCAATCGAAGAAGCGCTCGGTCAAGTTGCGATATGCGCGGTCGGCCGCTTTACGTGATGCGTTTTCACGCAACAGTGCATAGAGCAGGTGATCGAGCACGGATCGATCCGGCTCGGTCGGCGGGTCGTACTGTTTTTTGAGTGCGCCCAGGAGATGGGACAGTAACTTCTGCTTCGTCATCGTCGCGGGCATTGCGAACCCCCCCGGGTGCGAATGCGGCACGGACGGATCGGGCTATCCGTCGGCCAATCCTTCGGCTTCGGCCTCATCGGGTGAGCTTCCTAGCCCACCAGGTTGACGCTCCGCTTCCTCCTTCAGGAGGCGTGCGATCGTCAGTGAATTCTTTACTCCGGGGTCCAGCTTGAACTGGACGACCGGCGTAAATCGCGTCTGCATTCGTTCCGCGAGCCGTTGCTGGATGAACCCAGCCGCCGACGTCAATCCATGCAACGTCAGGTTCTGCTCGCGTTCCGACCCCATCACGGATACGAAAATCGTAGCGTGCTGCAAGTCGGCCGACACTTCGGCTCGGGTCACCGTGACCTTTTTCACGCGGGGATCGCGCAACTCCATCAAGATCGTCGTGGCGGCGACTTCTCGAACCACTTCCGACACCCGAGCCATCCGATGCGCTTTCATCATCCCCCTCGGGCCAATGACCCGTATCCCCTATCCTACGGCAACGCCCGAATTTGTGACAGCCCGATTTTGCACGGGGTTCGCCTCGCACGCCTCAGCCTGTTTCAGTTGTCAAAGAACACTCTCGCTGGCGATCAACCACCAGCCCGTCGGTCCCGATCCACAGACCTCGATCCTAATTCCTCGATACTCGATCCTCAACAAACTACTCCCTCGCCCCCGATATCCGCCCGCGCGCACTCCCACGCGCTGGAAAGGGAATGCCGCTGGCACTTGGGGTAATGGTCATGCTCGCTACGACCGCAGCGGCCGACCTGGTTGCCACACTCGAGGTGGGCGCGTGTGGCGCTTTCTTTGTGAGCCGACTCAGTTGAATCGGCTCATTTGTCGCTGATGGCGAGGGGGAAGGTGGTGAGTTCGTTTAAGCGACAGATACGCCGGATCGTTTTGTCCCGCGGCATCGCCTTTCAACAGACACCAACTCATCCGTGAACTTCGTTGACTCCACATTGGAAAACCGGTTCCGGCATTGGTCTTCCGACTGATGAATCAACTCGATCCACGGACCACTCTGTTTTGACGCAGATGAACGGACTGGATCCAAGCCCGCCACCTGCGTCAAGTATCGACTCCGGAGGCCGACATACACAATTGTACACTACGATTCAAGAAAGGCAAGCGTAGTAGCAAGAAATTCCCAAGAATGGCATCATGCAATTTGCAAGTCGAGCGATCAGG
>JANNLP010000459.1:0-2254 GCA_031396905.1 Gemmataceae bacterium | reverse complement strand
ACCCGGAGCGGGCCGAGGCCGGCATCAAGCTAGTGCTGGGTGAAAGCAAGCTCACCGACTACGAGCTCACGGCCCGCGCCCGCGACGGCAAGGAGACTGTGGTCTCCTACAACGCGAGCACGTTCCACGACCGCGATCGGAAACTGCAGGGCGTGTTCGCCGCCGCACGCGATGTCACCGAGCGCAAGCGTTATGAGCAATCACTGCAGCAAGCCAACCGCGCCAAGAGCGTCTTCCTGGCCAACATGTCGCACGAAATCCGCACGCCCATGAACGCCATTCTCGGCTTTTCCCAACTCATGCTCCGCGATCAGGATCTCACCGCCCAACAATGCCAGTATCTGGGTACCATCAACCGTAGCGGCGAGCATCTCCTGGCGCTGATCAACGACATCCTGGAAATGTCGAAGATCGAGGCCGGACGCACGACTCTGAGTCCCTCCACGTTCGATTTGCCCGTCCTGCTTAAAGACCTTGAGATGATGTTCCGCGTCCGCACGAATGAGAAAAAATTGTCGTTTACGGTGGAGTTGATCGGTGATGTTCCCCAATTCATCGTAACCGATATCAACAAGCTGCGGCAAATCTTCATTAACGTGCTCGGCAACGCAGTCAAGTTTACCGTACAGGGCGGCATCGCATTGCGCGTCCGAACCGACCGCGGCAGCACGACAGGAGCTGTTCTCCGGATCGAAATTGAGGATACGGGTCCGGGCATTTCGGCTGAAGATCAAGACAAGTTGTTTCGCCATTTCGAGCAAACCAAGACCGGACAACAGGCAGGGACCGGCACCGGCCTGGGCTTGGCCATCAGCCGGGAGTTTGTTCGGCTGATGGGAGGCGATATCACGGTCAAGAGTCAGATAGGCAAGGGCAGCGTTTTCGTAATTCATCTGCCTTTGACGGAGGGGGAAGCTCAGGCGGTTCAATCGAAAGATACGCCGCAACATGTTCTAAGACTACAGCCCGGTCAGCCGATGTGCCGTGTCTTGATTGCGGACGACATTGAGGATAATCGGCAGCTATTGGCGCAGCTTTTGGCACCCGTCGGTTTCGAGGTCCGGCTGGCGATCAACGGCGCGGAAGCCGTCCACGAGTTTGAGCAGTGGCGACCCCATTTGATCCTGATGGATTTCCGCATGCCAGTGATGGACGGGCATGAGGCGATCCGCCGCATTCGGGCCACGGCCGGCGGCAAGGACCCCAAGATTATCGCTGTGACCGCCAGTGCGATGGACGAAAATCGTCAGGAGTTGATTGAGATCGGCGCCGACGATTTCATCAGCAAGCCGTTCCGGGAGGCCGAGCTATTCCAGAAGATTCACACCCACGTGGGAGTGAAATACGTTTACGCCGAACATGCCACGGCTGCGGTTCAGGAAGAGGCAGTCGAGCTCACATCCGAGTCCCTGGCGGGTTGGCCGGACGACCTCATCCGTGCGATGCGCGAAGCCGTCATCACGGCGGATCTCGACCAGCTTCTGGTTGAAATCAAGGTAGCTGAAGCCCGTGACCCCCACATCGCGCAGGGACTGCGCCGAATGGCCGAAGGCTTTCAATATCAGAAGCTGCTTGATTTGTTGAGCGCTAAGGGCGTTCAATGAGTTCGGAACAAGCTGCCCGTCTTGGGTTTGTGTTAGACTGCTGGGGCTGCCGAAAACCTGGACCGGTATTGGAGGTGGGATGGGCGTCAACGATCTGGACAAATTGGCCGCGCTTGTTAAGCAGGAATGCGACTCTTTACTGTCGCGTTGGCGGCTTGAGGTACGAAAACTTCCTTCGGCGCGGCACCTGGACATTCCGACGCTCAATGATCACATTCCGGGACTGCTCGACGAATTGGCTGCGGCCCTCAAATCAAAGTCGGACCAGACAATCCCAGAGGCCTTTATCGAAGGCAGCCCTCGAGTTCACGGTCTCCAGCGACTGCAAGACGCATTTGACATTGAAGAAGTGGTTGCTGAATACAACATCCTTCGCAGCTGCATCCACGATCTTGCCGAAGAAAACGGCCTTGCCCTGCAAGGAAAGCCCTTTCACATAATCAACCGTGTTTTCGACCACGCCATTGGCTTGGCACTGCAAACCTATGCGACGCAGCGTGCGCTGGAAGTTCAGCAGCGGCGTGAAGAGTATCTCGCCTTTGTTGCTCACGATCTGCGCACCCCACTGAACGCCATTTCCTTGGCAGGAAGGGTTCTGGAGCCCAGGCCGTGGAGCCGCTCGGGCGGCTCGGTGCCGGTGACGACGAGGT
>JANNLP010000432.1:0-6619 GCA_031396905.1 Gemmataceae bacterium | reverse complement strand
CAAGTCAGCCCTGATCGCCGTCGCCCACAAGCTGCTCACCATCGCTAACGCCATGGTGGCTCACAAAAGCCTGTGGCGACATTCGAACGTCGCCACTACCTCTTGATTTCTAAGACGGTCACTAATGGCTCCGACCCCTCCGGGGTCGAATTCCCGGACAGCCTCCCGCCGAGCCGGGAAACATGCCACCCAAAAACTGTCCGTTGGCATGCCACGCGCCCGACGACGTTGTTCCGTGTATCCTACTCCGCAAGTAGCGGTCTGATTCCCTTCCTCTTTGTGGGGGAGGGTTAGGGTGGGGGTCGAGCGGAGTCGTTCCATGAAACTGTTCGTGGTTGCGTTCACTTTCGTCCTTGCAGTTCCAACTTTACACGCCGATGTCGCGCTCCAAGTCGAGCCGGCGGAAGCGATGCTCGATGAGCCGGTCGCCATCCGCGTCACCGGGTTGCCGCCGAACGCCGAATGCTTGATCCGCGCGTGGGCGCCGTTCGGCAAAAGGGTCGGCCAGGGTGTTGCGAAATTCAAGGCCGACGAACGGGGCGTCGTGGATGTCTCCAAGCAAGCTCCCCTCGAAGGCACATACTCCGGCGTCGATCCGATGGGTCTGGTCTGGTCGATGGCACTTCAGGATAACGGCGTTGAGGCGCCGCCCCTGAAGATCACCGACCCGCGGGTGGTCAAGTTGGAGGTCGTCAGCGGCGGCAACACGGTCGGCAGCGCGGAATTGAAGCGCTGGATCGTCCGGCCGGGCGTTCGCATCACCGAGATCAAAGAGAACGGCCTCGTCGGCAAGCTGTTCGAACCCGCGGGCTCGGAAAAGCGGCCCGGACTGCTCGTGCTTTCCGGCTCCGAAGGCGGGTTCAGCGAAACCGAAGCTGCGCTCTTGGCCTCGCACGGTTACGTGACTTTGGCGCTCGCCTATTTTGGCGTCGACGGACTGCCGAAGCAACTCGTCGAGATCCCGCTCGAGTACTTGCAGAAAGGCGTGGCGTGGCTGGGCGCCCGCGAGTCGGTGGACAAAAAGCGACTCGGCGTCGTCGGCGGATCGAAGGGCGGCGAACTGTCGCTGCTCCTGGCGTCGCACACGCCAGAATTGCGAGCCGTCGTGGCCCGCGCGCCGAGTCACGTCGTCTGGTCCGGGGTCGGCGGCAACTACCGGCAATCGAGTTGGACCATGGACGGCAAGCCCATGCCGTTCCTCCTGACTAGCCTCCAGAGCGCTCCTATGGTTTTCGCCAAGAATCCGATGCGCCTCATCGAAATCTACGGCCCCGCGATCGACGACGAAGAAGCCGTGAAGAAGGCGCTGATTCCCGTCGAGAAGATCAACGGCGCCGTGCTGCTCTTGACCGGAACCGATGACGCCATGTGGCCTGCTTCGCGCATGGCCGACGCGGTCGTCGCCCGGCTCAAAGCGAACGGCCACCGGTTTCCCGCGGAGCACCTCAAGTACGAAGGCGCCGGCCACGGAATTCCGAGCGCCTACGTGCGGATGGAGGGCACCATCGGGGCGAATCGCATGGCTTTCGGCGGAACGCCCGAGGCCAATGCCCGCGCCATGGCCGATTCGCGGCCCAAGGTGCTGCGGTTCTTGCAAGACAATCTCAAAGCGCAACCGGCAGACCGATGATGCCACTCGCCGGCTGGTAGCATGCCCGCGGCCCGGCGTGGGCATGAAGAGACTTGCGCCTGCCACGGATTTTCCGCAATGAACAAATAGCTAACAGATTCTCACTCGCGTGCTCACGCCGGGCCGTGAGGGTGGCACCGGGCGACTGAATTTGCTTGCAAATCATGACGTAGGCGAGTAATATGATCAGGCGTTCACTGCAAAGGATTGACTATGAACGGCGAGAAAATATGAGCGACAAATCGAAGATCGAATGGACCGATGCGACTTGGAACCCCGTTCGGGGATGCACAAAAATCAGTCCGGGCTGCAAATTCTGCTACGCCGAAACTTTTGCCGAACGCTTTCGGGGTGTTCCCGGTCATCCATACGAACAAGGCTTCGATCTACGGTTGGTGCCAGAGAAACTCGGCGAGCCATTCCGATGGACTAAGTCAAAAATGGTCTTCGTAAATTCGATGAGCGACCTTTTTCACGAAGAAGTCCCTGATAGCTACGTTAAGCAAGTTGCAGATGTGATGCGAACGGCAAACTGGCACACTTACCAAGTATTGACTAAGCGTTCCGAACGTCTTGCTTCAATGCTAAAGAAATCCCTGCGCGACTTCGCGAATGAATCGCACATTTGGTGGGGCGTTAGCGTTGAAAACCGAAGGCACGGATTACCTCGCATCAATCATCTGCGAAATGCGCCGGCGGCCGTGCGCTTTCTTTCAATTGAACCGCTGCTTGAAGATCTCGGTGAACTAGACCTGGGCGGAATCTCGTGGGTTATCGTTGGCGGTGAGAGCGGTGCCGGCGCCAGACCCATGGACGCTGGTTGGGTGAGAAGTATCCGGGATCAATGCCGCGAAGCCAATGTCGATTTTTTCTTCAAGCAGTGGGGCGGTACTCGGAAGAGCCTTACAGGCCGAAAGCTCGATGGTCGCACCTATGACGCCATGCCACCGGCCAGCGTTCATCCAATCGTAGAGAACCTTGTGCGGTTGTCACACGTGCGAAGGTTCGAACTGGAACTCGTTTAGTTAGGCACAGCGGAGGGCCTGAAGTGGTCCCCAAACTTCAGCGATTTGGCAACACCTGGACTCAAGACAAGCTCGAAAGAGTTCGGAAATATCTCGTCGCTTACACGACGATCATGAAGAAACGTAGCCACAAGTTTGCGTACATCGACGCGTTCGCCGGCACTGGCTATCACGAGTTGAAGCCGAAAAAGAAGAAAATGTCGGACGATGATGTGTCCCTGTTCGGCGAGATCGATGCGCCCGACGTTAAGAGATTCCTGAAAGGCTCGGCCAGAATCGCACTGGAAGTCGAGCCACGATTCGACAAATACGTTTTCATTGAAATCGACGCGAAGAAAACGGCAGAGCTCGAAAAGCTCAAAGGCGAATTCCCCGATAAGGCAGATGCTATCCGCATCGAAACAAGCGAAGCAAACGAGTGTCTACAGAAAATGTGCAAGCTGTCCTGGAAGGGACACCGGGCAGTGCTCTTCATCGATCCATTTGGTACACAACTTTCGTGGAAGACGCTCGAATTAGTTGCGAATACTCAAGCGATCGATACGTGGATTCTTTTCCCTGTAATGGCCGTGAATCGACTCATCAAAAAAGACCTGAAAATCCCCGCAACGTGGAAAGCTCGACTTAACGATATGTTCGGCGACAAATCCTGGTTCAACGTTTTCTGTCCACCGAAGGACGGCGGCTTCTTTGGCGTTGATCCCGAAGATCGGGCAAAGTCTGTCAACATGAAAGCCATTGGCAATTACTTCAATCAGCGACTGAATTCGATTTTCGCAGGCGTTGCCGATAATCCATTGACGTTGAAAACGAAAAACGGTGCACCACTATTTGTCCTTTGTTTCGCTGCAGCAAATCCCAACGCGGTTAAGCCGGCGTTGAAAATTGCACAAGACATCTTAAAGCAACCGCGAGCAACCACACCGGCTCTGCCGTTCATGGACGACTGAGATGCGCCGGATGCCATGCGCACAGCTTTGGGCGGGCACGTCTTGATCGGCACGTCTCTCGCATGCTCACGCCGAGCCGTGAGCATGGCACCCGCCTATTTGTTTGTGGCATCGGAAGCATAGGCGGCGTCCCGAGCTTCGATCATCAATGACTTCGGAAATGATTCGGTAGCAAGCAAATTGTCACCGAGACGGCGGAACTCTCGCGCGGCTTGTAGTTTCTTACCGCAAAGATAGCAAAAGGCGGCAAATTCGGATCGTTGACGGTGAGCATTGGGGCGGTTCAAGAGATACTCTTCGTAGACCGATCGAATGTCATCCCACACTTCGGCCTTGGCGAAGTAAGCTGTGCCCTCGGCCTTACCGAGATGTTGGCCAATGATCAAATGGGCATTGGCCGCGTAGAGCGTCATTCGTGATTGCCAGTTGTGCGTTTCTCGACATGCGCGGCCAAAAGCGACCATATCCTCAAAAGTTCCATGCCATTTAGGATGCAGCCAATCCAGCTTGTTTCCGCACAGGGCCTGAGCATTCGGATTGCCTCGCATGCCCCGTTCGAACCACTTCTCCATCTCGGTACGATCGCCGCCGATGCTCTTTTGAATTTGTAACATCATGTCGGCAATTTCGAACTGATGCTGGTCGGGATGCTTGTTCCAAAGACTGTCGAGAATGTTGCGCGCTTCGGTCAACTTCGCGCCAAACACCTGCCATTGTTCGCCGCCGATCGCTCGCGCATCGTGATTGCCGCGCGCCTTCCAACCAGCGTCGATGAGTGTCTTCGCCCGCAACAAATCGCAAACTTTCACCAACTCCGGAGTGTTGGCAAACTTGTTGCCAACGAATTCCAATGTGGAATCATTGGACCATTCCAGCACGCGGTACAAAGTGAGAATGTCAGTCCCTGCTTTGAACCATCCCGCTCGATTTTGCACCAAGTAGTTTGGCGATGCTGCGCTCTCGATCATCCATTCCATGGCGCGATCCACTGCCTTGCGGATTCCGTCGATGGTCTCAGGCGGCCGTTTTCCCTGCCCAATCGCCAGGCAGTAGGCGTATTCAATCCAAGCGCGGTACTTTCGGTCGGCTGGATAAGCGCTCTGGTCCAATGCGCGAGCGGCCTTCTCGTACCGTGCGAGCAACTCAACCTCGCCTGGTTTGTTCTTGCCAGCGGAAGAGCGGGCATAAACAAACAACACCATCGGATCGTCGCAGCCCGCCTCGACAGCTCGACGGGCAGGTTCATGCACTTGCCGCAATTCGACGGCCGTGTCGTAGACATCGCAGAACCATCGGGCCATCAGATCGATTGCACTCTTTGCGTCTTCATTCCATTTATCGTTTCGGCTCCCTGCTTCGTCATACGCCTTGAGGGAATTTTGATGCCATGTCAATAAGTCATTGCGCAAGGATGCGATCAGCTCACGATCCTGCGGAATCTCCTGTGTAGGTTTGAATTGTGCGTCGCGTATTGCGACTGGCGCGCTATCCTGTGAAACCTTCGCAGCAGACTCGAATTTTGATTCCCGACCGCACCCCGCCAACGAAGAGAGGGACAGGCAGCAAATGAATGGAAATACGCCGCGAGGAATCATGGAAAGAACCTCCAGCAAGGCCCCGGGATTATGCGGTCATCTATCCTTGATCGCCCGCAAAGAAACATTCTAGTTTGCGGAAATGCAAAGTGTCTCTAATGTCCGTTCGACTGGTGGCATGCCTCACGGCTCGGCGTGGGCATGAAGAGACTTGCACCTGCCACGAACCTGCCGCAATAACCAATAGCTAACAGATTCTCGCTCGCGTGCTCACGCCGGGCCGTGGGGAGGGCTCCCGGCGTTCGCTCTGCCGTGATCGGCTCCTAAAATCAAAACATGTTTACAGCATCACGCACGCTCTTTTTTCGCCCGGAGGGCGCACGTCCGTAGCCAGGGGTTTCAAACCCCTGGAAGAATCCCGCCCCCACATGTGTCCGTCCGGAGGACGGACGAGGTCATGGACATGCCGAGTACCTTCACCCAGAACTTCTATCACGCCGTGTTCAGCACCAAGCACCGCGTCAATTCTATCACGCCGAATTTGGAACAACGTCTTTACCCATTCATCGGCGGAATCGCGCGCGACCTGCGCTGCACGCTTATGGCAATCAATGGGATGCCCGACCACGTTCACCTCTTGATTCGCTATCGGGCAGACCTTTCGCATTCCGATATGCTGCAACACATCAAAGGCCGGTCGTCCAAATGGGTTAACGAGTCATTGCCGCAACCTAGCCATTTTTCCTGGCAGGAGGGCTTTGCAGGTTTCACCGTCAGTAAGTCCGTGGTGCCCGCCGTCGAAGCCTACATCGCCAATCAAAAGGAACACCATAAGCGTCAGGATTATCGCTCGGAGGTGTCGGAGTTGCTTCGACTGCATGGTATCGACTTCGATGAAGGTGACGTTTTCAAATGATCGGGTTGCGTCCGCCCTCCGGGCGGTGGAGAAAAAGGGGTGTGGCGTCTCCCAGGGGTTGAAAACCCCTGGCTACAACCGTGCGCCCTCCGGGCGAAGTGGCCGTTCAGTCGACACGTGGTCATTCTCACGACGGGCGGCATGCCCACGGCTCGGCGTGGGCACGCCGAGACTTGCACCTGCCACGAACTCTCCGCAATAAGCAATTCGCAGTCTCCCAGGGGTTGAAAACCCCTGGCTACGACGGTGCGCCCGCCGGGCGAAGTGGCCGTTCAGTCGACACGTGGACATTCTCACGACGCGTGGCATGCCTCATGGCTCGGCGTGGGCATGAAGAGACTTGCACCTGCCACGAACTCTCCCCAATAAGCAATTCGCAGATTGTCGCACGCAAGCTCGCTCAAGGGGTGTGGCGTCTCCCAGGGGTTGGAAACCCCTGGCTACGACCGTGCGCCCTCCGGGCGAAGTGGCCGTTCAGTCGACACGTGGTCATTCTCACGGCAGGTGGCATGTCCCACGGCTCGGCGTGGGCGTGACGAGACTTGCACCTGCCACGAACTCTC
>JANNLP010000412.1:0-18817 GCA_031396905.1 Gemmataceae bacterium | reverse complement strand
GGCACCCGCAAGGGAGCGTTTATTCTCACGTCCGATGGCAAGCGGCAGAAGTGGGATGTCAGCGGGCCGATGTTTGCGGGGTGGGAGGTTTACCATATGAAGGGATCGCCGGCCGACCCGAATCGGATTTACGCATCGCAGTGCAGCAGTTGGTTTGGGCAGATCATCCAGCGGTCCGACGACGGCGGAAAGACGTGGCATCAACCGGGTACGCCGGCCGGCCATCTGACCACCACACCAGATGGTATGCCCATGGGCGAGAGTAACAAGTTCGTTTACGATACGTCACCAGCCACCGGGAAGCCTCTGACCACGCACCAGTGGTACGATGGCACGCAGCATCCGTGGGAGTTCAAGCGCGTCTGGCATCTCGAACCCTCGCTGGTTGACGCTAATACGGTCTTTGCCGGCGTCGAGGATGCGGCCATCTTCAAATCGACCGATGGTGCGCAAACGTGGAAGGAACTCTCCAGTCTTCGCGACGTGCAAGGCAACAAATGGGCACCCGGCGCAGGCGGCATGGGTTTGCACACGATCATTCTCGATCCGGCGAATCCCGAGCGGATTTTCGTTGCCATTTCATCGGCCGGTGCGTTTCGCACCGACGACGGTGGCAAGACGTGGAAGGTGATCACCAAGGGCCTAAAATCGAATTACATTCCAGATCCAAATGTCGAAGTGGGATTCTGCGTGCACCGAATGGCGATGCACCCATCGCGGCCGAATACGCTGTTTATGCAGCTGCACTGGGACGTGAACCGAAGCGACGACGCCGGCGACACCTGGCGCGAAGTCAGCGGTAACTTGCCTAGTGACTTCGGTTTCCCCATTGATGTTCATGCCCATGAGCCGGACACGGTTTACGTGGTCCCGATCTTGAGTGACTCGCTGCACTTCCCGCCCGAAGGCAAACTGCGGGTGTATCGCAGTAAGACGGGCGGCAACGACTGGGAAGCACTGACCAAGGGACTACCGCAGGAAAACTGCTACGTCAATGTGCTGCGCGACGCGATGGCCGTCGATTCATTGGACTCGTGCGGCATCTATTTCGGCACCACCGGCGGTCAGGTTTACATGTCCCCCGACTCCGGCGACAATTGGTCGTCGATCGTGCGCGATTTGCCGGCGGTGGTATCTGTCGAGGTGCAAACGCTGTCATGATCCGCGTGCTACTTCCGTTTCACCTGCGTACGCTGGCCAAAGTCGGCGAGGAAGTGACGCTTGATGTTGACGGACCAATCACGACGAGTTCGATTCTCGTCGCACTAGAGTCGCGTTATCCGATGCTGCGGGGCACCATCCGCGATCATGTCACACTCAAGCGCCGACCGTTGGTCCGGTTTTTTGCCTGCGAGGAAGATGTGTCATTTGAGTCGCCGGATACGCCGTTGCCCGGTGCAATTGCATCGGGCGCGGAACCGTTTTGGATTGTCGGCGCGATCGCGGGGGGCTAAGAACTGAAATTGCTATTTCGCTTCCACTTTCTTTTTCAGATCGGCCAAGCCTTCGTCGAACATCGGTGTCATCAACAGCTTTGTCAGTACAGCGAACCAACGCCCTACGAGGCCGTCGTTCTGGCCAAACATCCGCCACGTCACTCGCGTATCTTCGCCTTCCTTCCGGTAGGTCAAGGAACCCTTAGCGTCGTACTTTTCATCGAAGCGCATGTCGAATTCAGTGCCCTTTTCTTCGTCGGACGCGGTGAAGGTCAATTCGCCGTTGCCGCTATCGCCGGTCCATTGCTGGTGTGCGCCCACGCCGGTCGGCTTTTCAATGGTTGTTTTGAGCGTCTTGTCGTGTTTGGTGAATGGCGACCACTTCGGCCATTCGCGCAGATCACCTACCAACTTATGCACGTCCTGCGGCGATGCCTTGATCATGATGTCGCGCGAAAAGTCGTATTTGCCATCTAATACGAATTGGCCCACACCTATAAACACGGCGACTAGCAATATCACCAGGATCGCGATCCACTTTAGCAACCGGACCCAGATCGGAGATTTCGCGCGCGGTTGGATCATTGTCGTGTCCTTAAGTGATTCGTGCGGTTATGTTTGCGAAGAGCTGGGGAACATGGATTCGAACCATGACTAACTGGTTCAGAGCCAGTCGTGCTACCGTTACACCATTCCCCAGTGTAATCACAGATTTAGGGCGGGTTGGCGATTGGGTCAAGGTCAACCGTGTCGTAATGACGCGCTTTGCCGATGGCTGGTTCGCACAGTCATGTCGGCCTGGGCCGAAACGCTTTGACCACGTTTTCATGCGTCGTCAGCGTCGGACCTTCAAGCAAATCGATGCAGTAGGGTATGGCCGGGAACACGGCCAGAAGGCACTCGCGGATGGCGGTGGGCTTTCCGGGCAGATTCACGATGAGCGACTTGCCGCGAACGCCGGCGAGCTGACGGGACAGAATCGCCGTGGGCACCGACCTCAACGAGATTTGCCGCATCTGCTCGCCAAAGCCATCAAGGATCTTGTCGCACACGGCCACAGTCGCTTCCGGTGTGACATCGCGACGTGCCGGGCCGGTGCCACCGGTGGTGACGACCAGGCAACAGTTCTCGTTGTCGCACAAGTCAATGAGTGTCGCTTCGATACCGGGTCGTTCATCCGGTATCAGTTCCATGACCGGTTCCCAGTTGCAATTCAGGATATCTTCGAGGCAGGTGCGAATGGCCGGGCCGCTTTTGTCTTCGTAGACGCCCTGACTGGCGCGATCCGAAATGGTAACGATGCCGATGCGTGCCGCGCTCATGGTTCCTCCATCGGGCAAGCCCGAGTGGGCGGCCATTCGTAATGTATCACCGGGAGGGCGAAGTCATGCACACGATCTGGACATTTCACTCGGCCACATCGCTTATTTTCGGAAAAGGTTCGGTCAGTCGCACCGGCGAAGTGCTGCGGCGGCTTGGCCGCAAGCGGGCCTTCATCGTCAGCGATGCCAAGCTCAGCGAGTTGGGTGTCGTGGACCAGGTCGCCGCCGTGTTGCGCGAAGAAGGCGTCGGTTGCCAGTCCTTCGATGAGTGTCGGGCAGAACCGTCATTACACTTGGTTGACCGTTGCACGGCGGCCGCGCGGGGGTATGCTCCGGACGCGATCATCGGACTCGGCGGCGGCAGCAATATGGACGTGGCTAAGTTCACGGCCGTGCTGCTGGCGCACGGCGGCAGGCCTCATCAATACCTCGGCGACGATAAAATCCCCGGACCGACAATGCCGATCGTGTGCATTCCAACGACCGCTGGCACCGGCAGCGAAGTCTCTGGCGCAGCGGCATTCACTGATGCCGAGAAACGAGTCAAAGTCGGCTCGCTCAGCAATTACCTGCGACCGGCGGCCGCGCTTGTGGATTCTGAACTTACCAAGACATGCCCGCCGAAAGTCACTGCCGACTCGGGCATTGATGCCCTAACACACGCCATCGAGGCATACTCAGCCGTCAACTATGAGTCGTTTCCGTTGCCACAGGGCGAACGGTCCATTTATCAAGGCCGCAATCCGATGAGCGATGCTTGTGCCGAGCGGGCGATTCAACTCGTCGGTCAACACTTGCGAACGGCCGTGGCATCGGGTGAGAACGACGAGGCCCGCGATGGTATGATGTTGGCGGCCACTCTGGCCGGGCTGGCGTTTTCCAACTCAGGTGTGGCGATGGTTCATGCACTGGAATACCCCGTCGGCGGTGCAACGGACTGCTCGCACGGCGAGGGCAATGGCCTGTTGCTGCCATTCGTGATGCGTTTCAATTTGCCTGGCCGAGAAGCGGAGTTTGCCCGCATTGCCGCGTGGTTGGGTGAAGACACCAAGGGACTCTCTGTAAGTGACGCGGCCGCCAAAGCGATCACTGCCGTTGAGAGGCTCAAGGTCGATATCAAGTTGCCACAGCGCCTGCGCGAGCTAAAAGTGACGGAACAACAATTGCCGGATTTTGCCACGAAGGCGTTTGCATTACAACGGATGTTGCGTGTCAACCCGCGCGTCGCATCGGAAGCGGATCTGCTGGGCGTGTATCGCGCTGCCTATTGAGTCGAAGAGTTTGTTGTTCGAAGAATAGTACGCACAACGTGTAAGCGACGATGCCTACACTGCCGGCAGTAAACAGCTCGATCCAACTTTGGATGCCTCGCGCGGCGAGAAACGACCACATTAACATTGGTAGAAGAATTGCCACGATGGGCCGCACCATCTGATTGATGTATTGGCTCCGCGAGACTTCTAGCGAACGGCATACGTGGGCGACAATGCTGACGCAAAAGATGGCATGAGGAATCGCCGTGCCAAGTGCGACACCGAAGATGCCGTAGGGGCCGACCAATGCAACACTGAGTATCAGGTTGGCTATTCCATCAGCAAGTGTCGCCCAGGCAAATGCCCTGAGTTTACCGGTGCCGTAAAGCACACGGCTGGCGACGGACTGCGCGATGGCGAGCGACAACACCGAGTTCAGTGAGAACAGAGTGGACATGCCTTGGGTAGCGAAGTCCGGACCAATCCACAATCGCAGAAATGTTGGGCCCAACACAAATAAGCCGGCCTGCACCGGTAACGAGGCGTACCATGCCGCACGGCTGCCGGCCAGAAACGTCGTTCGCAAACGATCATGATCGCCGGCGGCCTCCAGTGAACTGAAAGTCGCGGTTAGCGTCGTGGTCGCTGAGCGTAGCACGGACTTGCCCATTTCCACCAGTTTCGCGGGAAAGCTGAAAAGTGTGATGGCACCCGCACCGAGGAACGGTGCAATGACGAAGGCATCGGTATGAAAGGCCAAGCGCCCGGCAAACATGGCGGCCATCGCATCGCGGCTGTACGCTGCCACCTGTTTGATGGTGGCGCGATCAATTGTTCGCGGCTTACAGCGCAGGTCCGGCAGCCAATGGAAGACGCCCGCCGCGAGGATGAGGTGCTCGACCACGCTGCAACCGGCGATGACGAAGCCGAGATTCAGCAATCGATGTTCGGTACGAATGGCTGCCAGCGTTAACGGCACGCGGATCAGCAGTACACTTGTGCGAACGAGGCTTTTGAAAGTAAAGCGACCTAGGCCATCCAACATCGCGGGATAGACGCTCAAAGGCAACGTCACGGAAAAACTGCCAACAAGCGTCATGAACAACCCGCGAAACTCATCGGCGAACACGGGATCAGTGAAGAATCGAGGCAGTGCGAAGTACGCGAACGCCACGCCAATTACGGCAGCGATAATGGAGCCAGCGGCGAAGAACAACAAGCTGGCCGAGTAAAGTCGGCCAAGCTCGGCGTGGTCGTCGCGCGCCAAAGCTCGAGGCACGAAGCGGACCAATGCTGCTGCGACACCCATGTCGAAAAGCGTCAGGTACGCGATAAAGGACTCGGCAAATGCCCACGCACCAAAGCGTACGTCACCCAATGCACGCAGGACAATGGGCGCCAGCACAAACGACACGGCAAGCGTCGCGAGGAACGCTGCCGTGTTGCTGCCGGCATTGATCAGCAATCGCTTACCGTTTGGGGCCATCGTCGATTACGCGGCCTTCCTGATTTGGGGCGAGAGAGCTGCCTCCCAATTCGGTATGCCAGCGACGGCGCGGCGCCAGCGACGCAGCCAAGCGGGGACAAATGTAGCAGCTAGCGCTCGCCAAGTTAACATGTCCATCGGTCGAACTTGTAGCGATCGTCGCAGCCATGACCGACCCGCGCCGGTTTCGTTTCGTGCCACGATGCCACGATGACGATACGTCTCGGCCAGCGCCAATTGTGCGACCAACGGATCAAGCATCGCCGGTCGATCCACGTCGTGGCGAAAGCGTTCCATGATCCCCATCACCGTATCGAGACGCTCGGCAACACGGCGTGACAGATTGGCATGGCCGACTCGATAATCGACCAGTGGTTCATCCACATAATCGAATTCACAGACCCGGCTGGCCCGCAACCACAAGTCATAATCGATCGCCACGTTGATTCGTTCGTCGAATGTGCCGACGGCGTCGAACACACTGCGGCGCACCATCGACGAGGAGAAGCACACAAAGTTGTCGAGGTAGATGGGCGAAGTAATGTGTCCGCGATGTAAATTGCGACTATCTCCGCCGCAAACTTGTCCGTCCGGATCGATGAGTCGGCGACGCGAGTAAACAACGCCGACTGGAGGCTGTTGCATGACAGCCAGTTGTTTTTGCAACTTGGTCGGATGCCAGCGATCATCGGCATCAAGAAAAGCAATGAATTCGCCCCGAGCCGCGGCAATGCCGTTGTTTTTCGTCGCCGACTGGCCCAGATGCGGTTGCTCAATCAAGCGAAAACGCGGATCAGCCAGGTAAGTGGAGGCGACACGTACGGAGTCATCTGTCGAGCCATCGTCCACAATGATTGCTTCCCAGTTCGCATGGGTTTGGGCCAATATCGAATTGAGCGCCTCGCGCAAATAGCGGCCATAGTTGTACGACGCGACAACGATGCTGACGTTCATGCGGCCGCCTTCAGCGGGGTGGTGCCGACGACGTGTGAGATGCAGAAACGGTACTTGCCCGATGCCTCCTGCGGAATCGACTGTACAAACTCGCACACGAACTTCGTGTTACCGCCAAACCGCTCGCGGACCAACTGTGCAATCCTGGCGTCGCTTGCGGCAGAATAGTCACGACCACGGACAATGCGGAAGCGGAAGAACTCGACTTCTTCCTGCACGATCTGCAACTGCGCGATACCGGGCACCAGCGTGGCGAAATTCTCCGTCAGCGAGATGCCAGAGATCATATGGCCGGTTGAGGTGAAAACGTAATCAGCTTCACGACCCTCGATAGCGGCCAATCGCGGCGTGCTCATCCCGCACGCACACTCACCGACCGCCCAACTGGCCACGTCACCGACTTCATAGCGAATCAGCGGCATGGCGAAGTTCGTCAGATCTGTAATAACGACTCTACCCGGTTGTCCTGGCAATGCGGGTTGACCATTGGCAAGGATTTCCACGAACACGGACTCAGTATTCACGTGCAGCCCACAATGAGCGGCACACTCACAAGCAATGAGACTGACTTCCTCGCAGCCGTAGCGATTGGTGACCGGGCAGCGGAACACGTCCTCAATCAACTTGCGTTGGAAGTCATGCAGGATCATCGCCGTCGTGATAATGCCGTTTGGCCGTAAAGGCGCCACGTTGCGGTCGCGCAAGTGCTGCGCCAACAGGTACACCGAATGCGCGTGACCGTAAATCAAGCCGGGCCGTTGTCGCATTAGACGCTTGGTAAAACTCGTAATCGCGGCGTCATCCATCTTCAACGTATCGAGATGGATGGCCCGTTCATAAAAGCGATTGCGTAACCAGCCTTTGACTCCGAATTGACGATACTCCGGGTTGCCCCAGGCTTTGGCGATGGGTTGGCCCCGAGTCCAACCGCTCCATTCGTCGGAGCGTAGCGTCGTGGCTCGCTTCCACGCTAAGCCGCAAGCGGCAATACCTATGCGCAATGGCACTCCCGTGGATCCGGATGTTTTCTTTTCGGATAGTGACGCAGCGCGGTATTCGTCACTTAACAACTCAGGGCTGCGTTCACGGACGATTTGTTTCGAGAGGATGGGAAACTGATCATGTTCCGACGCGCCCAGAGCGCGGTAATACGGCACCGTCGCCGTTGCATGACGAATAATGCGCCGCAACATCACAGCTTGTCGCGAAGCGATAACATTTGGTGAATCAAGTTGCCGGCGTTCGAGTTCGCGCACAAAGGCGGGCAGGCGCGGGTCATCACGCCGGCTCCACAACGGCCACGTTACGCGCCGGTTGAACCAGTCGGTCAGGCCCATGCGCCGGTCCACCCTGGGTACCATGACTCGGCATATTCATCAGCCGGACGGGCACGGTACGATCGCACCAATACTGAGGTGAAGGCCGCATACCAGACGTAGTTGTACCGGTAAAGATTGTGGCCAAACAATCCCATGACCAAAAGAAGCACGGTCGAAAGTGCAATGGCCTGAGCGAGATGGAATAACGGCTCCTGCTTGGGCAAGTCGTAGTCACGGCGCAAATTGCGGAACAGTGTGCGTAGCCGGCGGGCGATTGCGAATATCATCACGCCGAAGACAATCGTGCCCAGCGTTCCCAGTTCACCGAGCATTTGCCCGTACAGGCTATGCGACTCAATCGGCATCCGGCTGGCGGGTATCCACGCGCCGGGGCCGACGCCGAGGACGGGATTTTGCTGCCACAACTTCAAGCCGATGAAAAAGCCCATGATACGGCCCTGGCCGGATTCCTGGGCGTTGGCTGGCCCGACGCTCGGGTCGATGATTGTGTAGAACCGCGTTTGCAAATCCGACGGCAGCAACATCAAACCGCCAAGGGCGACTAGTGGCGCCAATCCGATCCACATGAACTTTTTGCGACTCGTTAACAGAACCGTCAGGCCGAGGTAAACGATCAACCCGAGCAGCGAAGAACGCGAACCTGTCAGGCCGATGCAACCGCATGACAGCAGCGTGTAGGCAATGAGGAGTTTGCGTTTTCCGCCGGGGCCCCACGCGAACCACAGGTAGCGCACGAAGGGTAAGGCATAAACAATAGATGCGCCAAACGAATTAGGATCATTCAGTGATTGGTCGATGCCAACGAGCCGCACGATGCCCATGCGGTACACGTGTCGCCCGTTGCGAAACTCCCACACCGAGTGCAGCATGTACAGCGTCATCACGGCCAGGAAGGCAACAATCACACGATGCACTGCCCGCTCGTCGCGCAACGTCGTCGAGAGAATCAAGCCAAAGACGAAGACCAGCGTGTAGTTTTTGACTGCGACATCGCCGAAGTCGTGCCACGGGCTGACCATCCACGACATGTACGCGACGATACCCATGCCGGCGATCGCGAGTTGATTCAGGTCCGGCATGACTCGCTTCCATGCGATCAGCCATGCCGCACACAGGATCGTGAAGTACACCAACTCGGGCCGCATCGGCTCGAAGCCGGGCCAAATCTCCATTGGCCGATGGATCATCAAATAGATGTAGCCGAAGATGAGGTAGATCACGCGGCCACCCTCACGCTTTTCACAGTGGCCGGGTTGCCGGCCGCGACGGCCCGCGCTGGGATGCCCTGGACGACCACCGCGCCGGCACCGATAACGGCGGCGTCACCGATGTCGGCCATGATGACGGCACTGTTGCCGATCCACGCATTGCGACCCACACGTACTGAGGTAAACGACCCACCCTGCAATTGAACGGGTGTCGCATCATCAAAGTGATGTTGTCGCCGACCGCTGAGCAGATCGACGTTGCTGCCGATGGTCACGTGATCCTCAAGAACGCACATGCCCAGCGTGCAGCGGTTGCCGATGTAAACACCGCTGCCGACGCGGACATTCGTATGGGCCAGCGTCGTGCCGAAACCGATGTGGACATCGATTCCACAACGATCAAGCGTCATTCGATAAAACGACCTGCGGAGAAACACGCCGAGTTTGCCGGGCATCAGACTCAATAATTCCGAGCTGCCGGCGAACCAACGTTCCCGGATCAGGCGACGTTCAACCAGAACCGGCAGCCACAGTGGCGCGAGTAGAAGTGCACCAAGCCCGACCAACACGAAACGGAACATGTCTTTGAGTCTTGACAACAGCGTAGGCGTCGTCACACGGCTCGCGCCGTCGCCAACTGGGTCACAGCATCTGGGTAATGCCCGCACGTATCTCATCTCCTGGTTGCTGGCTCGCTCCGCTGGCGGCCGCGTGGTCCTGCGCATCGAAGACATTGACTCGCCCCGGGTCAAAGCCGGGGCCGCCGCGGAGGCCATTGCCGACCTTCAATGGCTGGGCCTCGATTGGGATGACGGCCCAATCATTCAGACCGAGCGGTTGCCTTTGTATGCCGCTGCACTCGAGCAGTTGCAACGGGCCGAACTCGTCTACCCGTGTACCTGCACTCGCGGCGACGTCGAATCCGCAGCCAGCGCCCCACACGCCGACGGCGTTGAGCCCGTTTATCCCGGCACCTGCTCGCATCGCCGTGTCGCCGACGCGGCTGGCTTGTCACAACCGTTCGCCTGGCGATTTCGTGTAGGCGACTCGCCCGCATTCGTCGATCTCTGCCGTGGCGACACCCGTATCGATCTTCACCAACACGGCGGTGACTTCGTCGTCTGGAAGTCGTCGGGCACACCGGCCTACCAACTCGCCGTGGTGGTCGACGACGCGGCCAACGGCATCACTCACGTCGTGCGCGGCGATGATCTAGTCACATCGACACCGCGTCAGTTGCTCCTCTATCGGCACCTCACGTTGAACTCGCCTCGGTTCGCCCATGTCACCCTCGTCGTCGGCACCGATGGTCGGCGACTTGCCAAACGTCACGGTGACACTCGCTTACGTGCCATGCGCGAAGCAGGCGTTGCGCCCGAAGCCGTGGTCGGCTTACTCGCATGGTCGTGCGGCTGGCAATCGGAGCCACTACCCACGACCGCCACGACACTCATCCCGCGTTTCGACCTCGCGGCGATTCCCAAGATGCCCTTTGTGTTGACCAATCAGCACCTGGCGAGCATCGGCTATCGCGCCTGATCACATGGCTTTGGCCAACCCTCCGACCAGCGACCGCTGCCAATCCACCTGCCGCGATAGTCCGTCGTCGAGTCCAACCTTCGGCTGCCAGCCAAGGTGCCGCTTGAGCTTAGTTGTGTCGGCCGTCGTGTGTCGTTGATCCCCGGCACGAGCGACGGCGCGAATTATCCGTGCGCTTCGCCCGGTGAGTGCTTCCAATTTGTGCAAAATGTCCCACACTGAAGCGGTTTCGCCGCCGCCAACGTTGTAAACTTCGCCGATGTTGGCATCGACGGCCGCGACCGTGGCCGCGACGCAATCGTCGATGTAAGTGTTGCCGCGTACCTGTTGGCCATCGCCGAATACAGTGATGGCGTCGTCGCTCAATAGAGCATTGACGAACTTGTGATAACCCATGTCGGGCCGCTGGCGTGGACCGTACACGGAGAAGTAACGCAATACAACAAGCGGCAAATCAAACTCATCTGCATAGGCGCGACAGAGTTGCTCTGCCGCGTACTTGGTCACACCGTAGGGCGAGATGGGCCGAACGGGCAACGATTCATCGCCCGAGCCATTACGGCCATATACCGACGACGTGGATGCGTAAATAAACCGCTTCAGAGTCTTGCATTCACCCGCTGCGGCAATCAGTCGCTGTGTCGCCGTGACGTTGCAGCTTTCGTAAAGCGTGAAATCGGTCCAACTACGAGGCAGCCCCGGCATCGCGGCCAGATGAAACACCGCTTCAACGCCATCTAGCAATTCATTCAATGGTGCTTCGCGCAGATCGGCCTGCGCCAACTTGAATGAACGATACGACCGCGGACCGGTCAGGTTGTTTTCTTTCACTGCCAGCGGGTAATACGGAATGAAGGCATCGACGCCGACAACCTCGCAGCCATCGCGCAGCAGGCGTTCACATAAGTGCGAGCCGATGAATCCGGCTGCTCCGGTGACGAGGCACTTCATCGTGCACCTCCGACGGTTACGGCTTCGTCGGCCAGTGTGGACTCCAAACGTTCGAGCCGGTCGGCCAGCTCCGCACACCGGGCCTGTGTTGTTGCCAACTCGGCTCTCAAATCCGCGTCGCCAGGACCGTCCGCCAATTCGGCCAGTGCGCTCGTCACCTGCCGATTGAATCGCGTTTGCTGCCGAGCCAGGACATCGACGTACGATGCCCGGAAGTTGTTGAGCAGCTTGTCCTTGATACGCTGCTTAAGTTTGGCAAAGCGACCCGTGGTCACGTCTACATAGCCATCGGGCAATTGTTGCAAAGACCGTGCGGTATCCAGCGACCGCTGAAAGCGCGGGGCCGGCAATGCGTGTGGCACGTGAAACGCCCGCGATGCCGAGATTGTCAGTGTGGACAGAATGCCGTGCCATTCCGTTGTCGGAATGGCATCACCATGATAAGTGCGTATCCCCGCTTCCAGAGCGTAAGTGCCTTCCACCAGTCCCGGCAACGCGATATCGACAATAGATTCATGCCCATTGGCCAGTACCGATGAAATGGCCGTCGCCCATTCGTCAACAATAATGTCGCCGTCCGCGGTGCGCACCCGAACAACGATCTCGGTTCGCCCTGAGCCGGTGGGCACCAGCGGTATTCCTACTCGATGCCGAAGCATGAGGCACCAAGTCATCACATCGGCAACGTCCGATTGTGGTGTCGTAATTTCAGTCACGTTTGGTGTGACGACTGACGGTTGATCAAACATGGATTCGAGAATGCCATCTAGACTTTTACGCCACGGCGCGCGTGCAAACGTCTGTGCGCGACGCAAGCCATGCTCGCGCATCAACTCCGCGACGGGTCGATCAAGAATGGAAATGATGTTCACAATGGCGTCGCCCATGCAGTTTTTATCGCCATACTCGCGGCGCACGTATTCACGGCCACTTTGGCCCCGCTCAGTGCCTTCATCCGGCGCTTTCCACAATGTGTCGAGCGCTTGCGCGAATTCGTGTTCACTGGCGACGGCCCAACCGCCGTGGCCGATGCGAATGTGATTTGCGAGCGTCGGGTTGGAGCCGTTAACAATCACCGGAGTGCCGAGTGACTGGGCCTCCAGCACAACGAGCGACAAAGATTCATTGGCCGAGAGTTGTAGAAGAGCATTTGCCCCGGCCATGAGATCGAATTTGGCTGCTTCGCTCACACGCCCCAAGTCGATGGCCCACGCTTCGGCTGGCATCGGATAATCACCATCGCCCGCGAACACGAAACGAAAGCGGCCCGGTTGCATCGCATCGTAATTTCGTGCCCAGTCAATGGTCTCGGGCAGACCCTTCTCGCGGACCTTGCGACCGCAAATCAACACGTAGCGACTCGCACCGGCAAGTTTGCGTCCAGTTGCCGGATCGCCAACAACGTGGGCGTCAATCACCGTACCGATCACTGCGGCATTGGGATGGTTGAATCCAAAATCGGTTTGTCCGAGTTCTTGTTCAGCGCGGCTGTGATAAAGGACACCGCGGGCAGTATCGAATATTTCTCGAACGGTGCTGGTTCGTGCGGCCAACTCGTCATGGAGGCAAGGCACAAGAATCGCCCGGTCACCAGCGGCACGGATCACATCGCGGGTCAGCGCGTTGCCAAACGGACCAACGATCACCGCATCATAATTGCCGACCTTAATCGCATCGACAATCGCGGTCGATCGTAGGGTGTTGCCGAAATAAGTCGCCTCGTTGATCGCGTCGAACCAATCCAGTTGTTCAGCTGCGGCAGTGCGGCGAGATGAGTTCGCAGGCTCGACATCAAACTGGCGCACTGGAAAACTGGGTGTCGGGCCTTCGATCCGCGTGGTGAAAACTTCGACGGAACAACCGCGTTCATGCAGCAACTTGGCAATGAGTGACAACGAACGTTCCGCGCCGCCAGCGGTTTCACCAAACGCCGGCGTGACGATGGCGATGCGTTGCGACGATCCGGTAGGGTGGGTCGAGTCTACGAGACCCACCGGAGCGATTGGCTGTGCACCAAAAGTCTTGTCGTGATTGGTGGGTCTCGCAAAGCCTCGACCCACCCTACAAGATAGCCTCGCTGCTCGCGCCAAATCTGCGACATCATCCACCGCAAACGTCAGTCCGGCATCCGCAACCGTCTCCGGCAGCGCACCCGCTCGCGCCGCAATCACTGGCAGTCCACACGCCATTGCCTCGATGACCGGCAGGCAGAAGCCCTCGTGAACGGACGGCATGACCAATGCGTCGGCACTGCGATAGCAATCGAGTAGAGTCGCTTCGTCCACCGCACCTAGGAAATGCACACGATCGGTCACACCGGCATCGGCGGCGACTTCGCGGCACAGCAACCGTTCTGACTCGTAGATGTCACCGCAGGGACCAACGATGACGGCATGAAACTCCGGCAAGTCGCCTAGCGCTTTCACCAGAATGGGCACACGCTTGTTGGGTGCCAGTCGGCCGACGAAAAGCAATAGCTTGGCGTCCCGTAGATTCAAGCGCTTTCGCAATGGAATTGTTGGAGCGCCCGGCGTGAACCGTTCGGCGTCAATGACGTATCCCAGGCGATGAATGCGATCCTTCGGAATCGCGATGGCTTCGAGCAATTCACGCTCGGCAAATTGCGAATGCGGGATCACGGCGTCGGCCAAGCCAGCCAGGCCTCGCTCTTCCCGACCACGATGCGACGCCTCACGATGATTGGCGAGGCGGCCGAGCGCTGGTGTGACGCCGTGATAATCGAACACAATTCGTCTTTTGCCGTCTGCCAAGAGCGGCAATAAGTCGAGCAACGGATAATACTGTGGGTAATCGACCACGATGAGATCGGCGGCCGCTAACTCATTCCAACCTGCGCCGCGCGGGCTATCCGATTGGGGTACAACATGTGGTTTCAGGGCCGGATGAATAGCGCGATCATCGCCGATGATGACGCGAACATGTGCGCCGCGATCGACAAAATACGCTGCCTTTTCGGCGACGTGCCTGCCAATGGCGTCGCCGGCGCGGGCATTCTGAGTTAGTAACGCAACCCGCATTCGTCCGTCCATGGACCGCGGAAACCAGGGCACACCTTGCCGGGGGCACGAATGCTAGTCCAGAATTGCAAATACTACAATGGCAAGACGCCCTGGTATCGTAAGTGTTATCAGGGCCAACGTTTACGATACTGCACGTATCAACAGCGTTTGACCCTGTCACTTATCACTCGCGGCCTTGCATCGAAACGACTGCCAGGTGGGCAGGACAATCCTTACCGCGTTACTCGTCTACCAACTTGCGTTTGTTTCAGCCCGCGCTGTATCCGGTTAAGTTGACAGTTTTGCCATAACTTGTCTTTGGAAAACGAGATATATAAATGAGAAAAAATCGTTTCATTCCATTTATTTCTTTTGAAGAGGGCACCCCCTCTCGCCTGAAACAAACGTTGAGTTCAAGCGCCGCTATATGAATGGAGGCTTTGTGGCAAGGCCCATCAGGCACTGTCAATTACAGCCGTTTGGCCGATTGGCAGAGGTCCAAAAAGTACTCTTCAGCGTCGCGGTTGTTTTGGCTGCGGGCTTGCGCCAGGCCCTTTTCGGCGAACTCGACTGCTTTGGCGCTTTTCACGTCGATCATCGCTTTGGTTGCCGCCTCGAGATACTTCAACTCATCCGGTTGACGCTCGACCAGCCTGCTGAACACTTCGACGGCTGCGACGATGTCACCGTCTTTTGCCATGATCTGGCCACGGCGCAATTCATAGTCATTGCGACGCCGGCCTTCGTTATGCTCGCAATCGTGTTTCTCACCTTCGTCAACGAGCGCGATAGCGTCATCCCATTTGCTGTCGGCCGACGCGAGTTGAATGAGATGCACAAAGTACGGCAACCGATCGCCCTCGCCGGGACGGTCAGCCACGGCACGGGCATATCGGCCTGCCACTTCCTTGGCGTCTAGCTTCATTGCCGCACGAAAACCTTCCGCGGCTTGATCGACACTCAGGCCACCGATGTCTACTGCCGCCAGTTCGGCCGCGCTCATCACGGAGAGATCGGCGGGCCCAGTCGTGCCGCCGCCGAGCAATCCCAGTTTGCGCCGCAATCGATCAAAGTCGTAGAGCCGCACACCGGATAGGTCGGCGCAGTCTTTCAGAAAGCGGATCACGCCGGCCAGTTTGCGTCGTAATCGAGGCACGCCCGCGGCATCGACCGGTGGCACACCGCCGAGGGATTTGAGCGACTGATGTATCCAGCGCTCTTCGAAATAGCCGGCCGCCGCTTCTTTCACCTTGGCCGAGGCATCCAGCTCCGTTGTTTGTTTCGTCGGGAAAATCATGGCCTCCACGACGACATCCGGGAACATCGCCGGGCCGCTCATCTTCTGCGACTTGGCGGTGCCGAGCGCCTTTTCCACTTCGACGATGGCCCGGTCCAGTGCGTCCGGATTGGCGGTCCAAAGTTGCATGCTATTGCCGGCTACAAGAAGGTAAGCCGATAGCTTGGCAAACGACGGCGCATCGGCCGTGGCCACGAGCGAACTCGCCGGTTCCAGCAACAATCCCGTCAGGACACCTTGCTCAGGATCCGCGCGCAAGCCCACCAATCGCTGGGATTGTGTCCAACTATCAATCAAACCTAGTGCCTGTTCTGGACTCTGCAGCGGGAACGCGGCACGATGCTCGGCATAGTCACTTTCCTCGTGCATGCCGTCGCCGCACAACAGTACTTCGCACAGAGCCCACGCCTCGGCTGCCAAGTCCTCGTTGGTTTCCAAATCGACAGACTTGGCCAACGATTCGACGGCCGCTCCGTTGCCACCGAGCCACGCCTGAACCAGCCCAAGATTGAACCAACCGTTGGCGTCATCCGGATGCGTTGATGTCCACTCCGCAAACGCGACCAGCGCATCGGTTAACTTGCCGGTAGCCGCGCGTTGCAACCGGCTTGTCCATTCAGCGGTCGGATTCTGCGTCGTTCGAAAAGCGTAGTCCTTTCGGCCGCACAGGGGAATCCGCGACTTCTCACCGAAGATGGAATCGTACGATTGCCGCAAGTCGTTGTTGCCGGGCAGCGTGTGAATCGCTTTACGCAGCGCGGCCGTCGCCGCTACCGGATTGTTTCGCCGCATCTCGATGTCGGCAATGAGTTCGTAGGCGTACGCTACCGGATCGTGGGCATCCTGCGAATACGCATACGCGGCCTTGCGGAAAAGCGATAGCGCTCCTATGATTTCGCCTTCATTGAGGCGATATTGCCCGCGCAGCAAGTAGCCGAACGCATAGTTGGGGTTCAGCGCAAAGGCTTTATCGAGCGATTTCTCGGCTTCCTCCAGTTTGCCATTGAGTGCGAGGAGTTGAGCTTGCCGACCCCACACTTCCGGGTTGCCCTCGTTGGCGGCGACGGCGGCGGCCATCGAGGTCATGGCGGCCTCGAATTGGCCGGCATTGTGCTGGGCGAAGGCCTGCTCGATCTCGGCATGGATGGGCTGGCAGCACCATTTGAACTTCTTGCCGCTGCCGCAGGGACAGGATGCGTACGGATCAATGGCCATCGGGGAGCGGTCCTTGGGGCGGCGTGGATGCCAAACTAAACGGTTAGGGTAGTGATCCCGGCCGGTCCGGAAAACCGGTCTTGGACGGTTTGACAACCGCAGTGAGAAAAAGCTAGGTTTCGGCTGATGCTAAGGTTGCGCGAAGATCGTTCGCCATGAACGACCGTGCGGCCTGCGCGCCCGGACTCGACCCACGGATCGCCCCGGCACCCACCCCCCGGAGATTGCAACATGGCCGTAGCCGACCTCGGCGCCTGCGAATGGTTTGTCATGGAGCTGCGCCGCAGCGGTCTGATTGATCGTGGGCAGCTCGAGCAGATCGTCGGCGACTTCCTCAAGCGCAATCCACGATCCGAGGCCAAGATCCTCTCCGACTTTCTCGTCAAGCAAAAAATCGTCACCGAGTTTCAAGCCGGCCGCATCCTCGAAGGCAAAGCACAGGGTTTGGTCCTTGGGCCGTATACGCTGCTGGAAGCCATCGGCTCCGGCAGCATGGGTACTGTGTATAAAGCCGTCTCCAAGTCCGACGGCCAGCACTTTGCCGTGAAGGTGTTGCCGCGACGCAGTATGTGGAATGTGCGGCTGGCCCGCCGACAGGTGCGCGCGTTCGCAGATATCAAACATCCCTGTGTCGTGCCATTCGTTGACGTGGGTACAGCCGGAGGCTTGCACTACCTCGCCTGGCCCTTCGTGAGCGGCGAGACGCTGGAATCGATCGTTCAACGCGAAAAGAAACTCAAGCCCGAATTGGCCGCATTCATTGCCCTGCAAATCGCCCAGGGCTTATCGGTCGCGCACCAGGCCGGGTTGTTTCATGGCTTGCTTAAGCCATCCAATGTCATGGTTGCAACAAGCGGCGAAGCTAAAGTTCTCGATTTTGGCATCGGTTCGTTGCTCGCGGAGAACGAAGGCGAATCACTCGTGGATACGATGTCCACTGCCAACACCATGACTTCAGGTTTGGATTGCACCGCACCCGAGAGTATCATGGAGCCGACTAACCGCACACCGGCTGGCGACCAATATAGCCTCGGTTGCACGCTCTACTTCTGCCTGGCCGGCCAATACCCATTCCCGGATGGCAGCGCCGTTGAAAAGATGATGGCGCACCAAACGCAACTGCCGCAGCCCATCCGCGAAATCAGTCCGGAAGTGCCGGAGGACCTGGCACTTATTGTCGATCGACTGCTGGAAAAGGAAGCCGCGTCGCGCTATCCGATGGCTGAGGAAATCGTCGAAGCACTGCAACCCTTCGCGGCGGAAATGCATAAGGCCATGATCAGCTCCAGCTACATGGAGACGCCGCGACCGATCACGGCGACGGCTGGCCGAAAGCCGATCGGTGTGAACTCACTGCGTCAAGTCGTGAGCCAAAAACCAGCGGCCGAACCACCATCCAAGCGAGCGCCAAATCCGACGCAGGCCCACCTGCCTGCCAACGTGCGGATGGCCAGCGACGATCCCAAGAGTGGGCTGGCCAAATCTCCCGGCTACACCGTGCCTAAGGCAAAAGAAGGCACAAACGAGGAACGTGGTTTCAGTCCCATTACGCTGATGCTCGGCGGCATGGCCGTGATGTGCATGGCTTACTTTGCGCTGAACTACTTTCAAATCATCAAATGATGCGCCGGGCACGGCCGCATTCAATGCCTGAAGCGAACTTGCGACGAATCCGCCGCCGCGGCTACAATGTCAGTTGCTGCAGGACGCGGGCGAAGGACGCCGTTCTGTCGGTCACATGCCCGCCACCGAATTTCGTCTTCGCCGCCGCTAGCACAATTGATCTTCCACGCTCC
>JANNLP010000377.1:0-2068 GCA_031396905.1 Gemmataceae bacterium | reverse complement strand
GTGAAGTGCGCCCCTGGCGCTGGACCAGTAACTTACCATTACTGGGCCAAAGCCAGGAGTCTCTGTCATGTCTCGTATCCGTCGGTCGTTCTCTGCTGAGTTCAAGGCCCAGGTCGTCTTGCAGTACCTGAGCGGCGAAGCCAGCCAGGCCGAACTGTGCCGCAAGCACAATCTCAAACCCAATCTCATCGCCAACTGGAAGGCGGCTGTCCTCGATCGCCTGCACACCGTCTTCGAGGCCGATCTCGCCATCGATGCCGATCGTGTTCGCATCACCGAACTCGAACAGCTCGTCGGCCGTCAAGCCTACGAACTCGATGTCCTAAAAAAAGCATCGCGGCTGCTGAGTGGTCCCTCGACGAAAAACGGCAGGTCGTCTTGAGCCTTGCCGATGAGTATCCGCTTCGTCTGCTCTGTCGGTTGCTCGGCGTCCCGCGCAGTTCCGTCTACTACAGGCCTCGTCCCGCCATCGACGAAGCCATGCTCAAGACGGCACTGCTCGACCTGGCCGCCGAGTATCCGACTTATGGCTATCGACGCCTCACCGAGATGATGAAACGTCTCGGCTGGCCGGTCAACGCCAAGCGGGTCCGCCGCTGGATGGACGAACTCGGATTGTGTGGCGAAGTGCCCGCTCGCCGCACACGAACCACCAACAGCCAACATGCGTTTCCCCGTTATCCGAATCGCGTTTCAGACTTGAAAATACGGCGTCCAGACCAAGTTTGGGTTGCCGACATCACCTACATTCGACTCAACAACGAATTCATATATCTGGCTGTGTTGATGGATGTGTTCACTCGTTTGATCCGTGGTTGGCACCTCGGTCGCAACCTCGATCAGGGCCTTACGCTGGCCGCCTTGGAACGAGCGTTGGTCGTGGCCACGCCGCAGATTCATCACTCGGATCAAGGCGTGCAGTACGCAGCCACGGCGTATGTGAACCGGTTGAAGAAATTGGGCGTCAAGCTCAGCATGGCTGCCGTGGGTGAGCCACGCGAGAACGGGTATGCCGAGAGATTGATGCGTACGATCAAGGAGGAAGAAGTCGACCTGTCGGACTATCAGAACTTTGCGGAGGCGAAGAGTCAGATCGGTCACTTCATCGACGCGGTGTACAACGTGAAACGGATTCATTCCTCGCTCGGTTACTTCACGCCAAAGGAATTCGAGGAGCAATGGAAGGAGGAATGCAAGCGGCGTACAACAACCAAGACCTGAGCGGAGGATAGGGCAACGGTGGGAACCGACCCGAGCGCCGTCTCAGGGGCCAATGCCGATGGGGGAATCTCGAGCGATCGGGGTTCCCCTAACACATCGGCTTGGCACAATGCGATAAATCCAAGCTGACTACCCCCGGTGACTCGACATGGCCCCGAGTACCATAGCAGGCAGCTTTTGCTGGTCCAGTTTTAGGGGCGCATTACAACCACCTTCCCTTCTTCATACAGGATCAGGCTCACAACCAGACCTTCAACGATCTTGTAGTTCATCTTCACATTCGGTTGGCTAGCCAGGCGAAAGGCCACCGCAACTTGATCGCTGAACTTTTTCAGGTCTCCTTCTCTCTCCGCCCACTTCATGCGGAACGAAATGGTGACGGGGCCGCGTGGTTCCTTGCTGAGGAGCATCCCGCAGTTCCGCAGGGTAATTGTCCCCTTCTCGTCCACTGCCACTCTGGGCGGGCGGTCTTTTGGTTCTTCTAGGAATTCTTTGCGGAACCTTATTGTTGTGTCTATGTCCGCCGGCGCGAAGACTGTCCAGGCGGCATCGATGGCCGCTTTTCCTGTCTGCTCGGAGAGGGCGGGAGCGGCCAGAGCGCCCGGCAAGCTGCTTAGGATGACAAGCACGACTGCGATGCGGAACATGGTGCGTTCCTCTTTCGTTCCTTGGGGCGATTAGTGCCAATTGGCGTCCGGCGTTTTTTTTGATCCCGGGCATCGTATCACGCCTTCGACTGCTGATCAACGATGGCTTTCAATCGAGTTACCCCTCTCCATTCGGTGCTGCTGCATTGTCCTGTTTCCAAATTTGGAGTGCGGTGCTGTAGCACCGCTTTAGTTTTTCT
>JANNLP010000337.1:0-5511 GCA_031396905.1 Gemmataceae bacterium | reverse complement strand
CGTATGCGGCATAGAGTTGCGACTGGGGATCATCCTCGGCGTCGGATGGGATCAAGACGGTTTGCAAAGCATCGCACAAGTCGTCGGCCCGGCCGCGCAGAACGCCGCAGTAGTGGTTGATTTGTTCGTACGACGCTTCTTCGGGCACCTTGCGGCTCAATAAGCCCGGCAAAGTCTGTTGCAGGATCAAGCCGAACACACCCGACGCGATGATCGCCGCCAACACAAACCAGAGTGCTTGCCCCATGAGGCCACCCAAACGGAAGCCGCTGTGACAAAAGATCATCACCACGCTAAGTAGGCCGAGCCAGATGTGGGCCTTGAGCCAGGCTTTCCTCGATCCAAGCCACCACCATGCGGGCACCAACCGCAAGACCACAAATGCGCCGCAGAACAACATCATAGCGGTACCAGCAACGCCGTACCACAAGCCAGCCGTGGTGCCGCCGCTGAGGCCGCCGACGGTGTTACGGTCGAACCACAATGATAAACCCAGCGCAGCCGCCGCGCTGACTAACGTGCCGACAAACCAGCGACGATGGCCGGCGTCGATGATCAAAGTGCATCTCCGGAAGGAATGAGCGGATTGTACCGAGAAGCCAACCGCATCAGCAATGTCGCGAGTGATTTTCGATAGGCATTGTGCGTTTCCGGCGCCATCTATATACCTAACGGACCACACCTAGCAGGAGCCGGATATGAAAAAGCGCAAACTTCGCATCGCCAACAAACGTCGCCGCAACAAGCGAAAGCACTTGAATCGCAGCAAATAAAACAATGCCGCTTGCGGCTTAGCCGTGCAATGCAGCCATCTTGCCGATTAGTTGATCGACTGTCGGTTTGAGCATCTCGCTGACTCCCGGTAGAGCGAGCACCTTGTCCGCCACTTCTTTTAGCCTGGCATTGCCATCATTGATCATTTTCTTGACCTTCGCTTTGTCGGTTTCGGGAACTTTGGTCATTGCCGCCTTCAGGCCGTCGAATCGGCCGCTGATTTCTTGCAGCTTGGGTAATGCAATCTCGGCCGATGCGGCGTCTTTGACCTGTGTGAGGGTTCCAATCAGTGGCCGCAATATGTCATTCAGCTGGCTGCTGAACTGACTCACCTCGGGAGCCATGTTCATGACTTCGGCCGGCTTCACGGGTTCCGGTTGCGGACGGATGATGAAGTACCAATAGCCCGCCGCAGCGAGTGCCAGCACCAGCAAGATGGGCAGCAACATGCTGCCACCGGAACCGGCATTTGCGACGGCATCGGCATTCGGCAGCCCCGGAATAGCGCTGAGTGACAGACCGGCCGGCATCGCATTGGCAATATTGTCTTTTTGTTCCGCGAACAACGCCGACACCGTTGACCCGGTCAGACCTGCAGTGCCAAACTTCTTGGTCAGCGACCCGAGAATGACCGGCGTAAGAAACGCCAGTAACTTCTTGACCGTATCGATGTCGAATCCCGTGAACTTCTGCAAAAGGACGACGATGCCATGAAGGGCGTTGCCATCCAACATGCCAGTGAGAGCCGATTTGCTTTCGTCGAACATCGCCGCGGATTGACCGGTGGTCATTCCGGATAGACTCGCCATCTCTTCGGGCGTGAACTTGCGGGCCATCGCCGCGAGTTTTTCGGCGCCGGTACTTGTGGATGCCATGCTGCCGAAGGCCGAAAGCAGCGCGGGCAGCGCCGCAGCGGCAGCGGTCCTGGTCTTCATTTCGCCTTGGCCGGTATACGAACTCAGTTTATCCAACAGACCTCCAGACAATTCCTGCTGGATGGTTTCAACGATGTTCATGAGGCACTCCGAACTCGATGGTTGTAATAGGCAGGTATCTTAGAACGTTTGTCATTTCAACGACTTGCGTCGCCCATCACGTCATCAGCGGTCCATACATTTCCGGCCGCCGCCAACCAACGCGGTCGATCTCGTATTCACCGGCGCAAAAGATGATTTTCTTTTGCCGAGCTACTGCTGGATCAATCTTCGCGGTGATAATTGTCTCGCGGTCATGATCCGCCTGAGCTAGGAAGTCGCCAGCACAGTTGATGATCGAGCTTTTGCCGATGTAGTGAAAACCACTCTCTTCGCCGACTCGGTTGACGCAAACGAAATGGACGTGGTTCTCCAAGGCACGCACGCGGCACACCAACTCGGCCATCTTGACCGATGGCGTCGCCCAGTTCGTCGGCAGCGCAATCACGTCGGCACCCAGCAACGTCAACGCCCGTGCCGATTCCGGAAAGCTCATGTCAAAACAAATGTTGAGACCAAGGCGCAGGCCATCGATTTCATGAACGGCGAATGGCCGGTCGCCACGGTCCACGAATCGGTCGATGCCGATGCATGGCAGGTGCACCTTGCGGTAGCCGGCAATGAAACCCTTTGGTCCGACGAGCGCACTCGCATTAAACAGCCGGCCGGACGCATCGCGCTCCAACATGCCGATGACCGCATAAACGTCGAGCCTTGCGCAGTCAGCGGTAAGTACTTCGGTCGTCGGCCCCGGCAATGAGTCTGAAGACGCCAAGGCATCTGCCCGCGAGGCGAAGCCATAACCGCTCAGTGCGCATTCGGGAAAGACAACGAGCCGCGCGCCCTGCGCCGCCGCCGTTTGCAAATGGTCGCGCACGGCGGCCAGATTGGTTTCCATGTCCGCCAGTTGGCAATCCATCTGGACCGCCGCGATCGTCCATTCCGTCATGTGCGATCCTCCTGACTTCAACTTAAGGCGCGCAAACTTCTCTGCCACATGAATCGGCCGTCATGTCGTGCCACAAGAACCAAATGTGCCAGCAACGTAGACTCTGCGCGTTGTCAGGTGGCCGGTATCGAAGTCGACACCCATTTTGAACGGATTTCCTTGCGTTGGCGTTCGCGTCGGCCACAATCCTGAAGAGTCGATCCGGCGTGACCCGGATGCTGTCCAAAACTTAAGCCCGATGTGCGTCCCGCGACTGATTCGCGTCGGCCGCCCAACAAACTGAGAGCTATCGCCATGACCGCACTACGCCGCAATCCCCTCCAGCTCGAACGGCTCGATGCCCGGATCACGCCTGCGATCACCGTGCGTGCCCAGGCTGGCAATTTGTTCGTTACCGGATATCCAAATGACGTCCTGACGTTTACGCAAACCGCGGCGAATCAAATCAAGGTCAGCGATGGTGCGACGAACTACGGTCCCTATTCCGTGCCGTCCGGCATCAATGCCACGCTGCAACGATTTAATCAGGGCGTGCTTTTCGATACCGGCAACTTCACCTATTCAGGTAACGTCAACATCGATCTCGGCCTTGGCAGCGCCTTTGCGGGATTGCGCGAAGTGTCGGTATTCGATAGCAATGGCACAGTCGGTGGCCTTGGCAAGATCGCGGCCAACGTTTCGATCCGAAACGGCAGCGGCTCCGAGTACATCTCGATCGGCCGGCCGAGTCTTGCGACGGGTGTTGACCTTCCCGTGCAAGTCAACGGCAGCGTGTTCATTTCCACTCGATTCAATGCCGGCCCGGACACGTTTGAACTGGTGCCCGGATCCATCGTTCAGACCAACATTTCGACCACCAACGTCGATTTCGTGACCATCGGCTTCTACGATCCGGGCAGCCCGACCCTGGCCACGGTCGGCGGCAACGTCGTCGCCAACAATCCCACACCCGCTTTCGGCTTCCTGGTCGAGACATTTGCCAAGATCGGCGGCAGCCTCACGGCCGTCAGCACGGCGGGTTCCTTTGCACCAGCCGCACTGATCCTGAACGACGGCACAACCATCGGCACCAACCTCACGACGGCTTTCGGAAACGGCAACAACATACTCTTCCTCGGCACGCAAATACCCGGATTGGCCGCACCGGTCGTGGGCGCGACTACGAACTTCACGTCAGGCACCGGCAGCGACTCGGTCTTTGCCATCGACGATCTTGCCGACAACGACAACATGACGTTCTTTGGAAACGTCAGCATGTCGCTCGGCGCCGGTGACAATGCCGTCAATTACGATCCGCTGGCTTTCACGCTCGGCAACTTCACCTTGAGCGCGTCCAATGGCAACAACGTCGTGACGAGCGCGCTGACGAGTTCCTTCGACGGCTACGTGGGCGGCAACCTCAGCGTGACCCTCGGCAACGGCGACAACGTCATCAACTTTGGCGGAACCTGCTCCGGCAATCAAATCGTCTTCCAAACCGGCGGCGGCAATGACATCGTCAACATCAACGCCACCGCGTTCGCCCCGGCCAGCAAGCTGTTTGTCTACCTGAATGGCGGCGACGACACGCTCAACCTCGACTCCAGCAACTTCTTCTCTGGCTATATCGATGGCGGCTGGGGCTTCGGCGACGACTTCAACACGTCTGTCGCCCTTCCCTTCACCTGGACGGTGACAGGGTTTGAGTTGTAGACGCCGCGCCTTCGGTCCTTACTCTCGAGGCCACACGAAGGCAGCCCGCACCGGTGCGGGCATCGGATTGTCCTTGCCTTTCACCGATCGCCAGATGATCTCGTTGAAGAGTAAATCATCTGCCGCGTCCTCTTTGGTCAGGTCGAGTTTCTCGCTGAGGGCCGAGCCAAAGGCAGTGGTCGCGTTCTTGGCGTTCCAATCCACCTGAGGCTGTCGCGGCGTGTACGGCCTCAAGTCCGGCTCGGCGCGAAAGCTGTTGTACAGCGGCGTAGCTGCGGCGTCGAATTGACTCATGGGTTGAAGACCCAGGATCAACTCCATCGAACGCAACATGCTGGAAGTCGAGTACATCGTGGAATCGACGAAGCCTCGTTTGCAGTACGGCGAGATCACGAGTGCCACCGCCCGGTGAGCATCCACATGGTCTGGGCCGTTCTGGGCATCATCCTCCACGACAAAGATTGCGGTTTTCGACCAGAACTTGCTCTTGGAAAGCGCTTCCACGACTCGTCCCAACGCTAAATCGTTGTCGGCGACGCACACGGTCGGCGTCGGTTTGTCCACCCTCGTGCCAATTGTGTGGTCGTTCGGCAGCCGCACGATTTGCAGTCGCGGCATGTCTCCTTCTTTCTCAAATCGCTGCAGCTCGCTGATAAAGCGATCAGCACGTTTAGCATCGGGATATTCCATATCGAAGCTGCGGAACATCGGGTCAAAGCGATCCTTGAGCGCGGGCACGGTTGGCGTCACGGGATCGTTGGGGGTTTTACCATTGGTCACCCACTCGCCATAGCTGCGGAAACTCACGCCCGCTTCGATCGCGCGATCCCAGAGGTAACCACCGGCCGGCCGGGCGATACGGTCATACGCTCCTTCGGACGGATATGTTAATTTCCCCGCCTTCGGAGTGCGGTAGTTCAGCGGCCAGGTCTTTTCGACAAAGTCCGAGGCATAGGCTCCCATGCTCCACTCGTGTCCGTCGGCCGACACTTCGGATTCGACATACGTGTTATCGAGCAACACATACTCGCGGGCCAAGGCATGGTGATTGGGCGTGACGCTTTCGGGGAAAAGGCAGAGGCTGGCATCGCCATTGCCTTCCTTCATGTCGCCAAATACTTG
>JANNLP010000319.1:0-1689 GCA_031396905.1 Gemmataceae bacterium | reverse complement strand
CTGAATCGTGAGATCGAGAAATCCTCCAGTGTGTAGCCCGCCGCCGAAGCCCGCTGCCTGGTTGCCTGTGAAATTGCACTCGGTCACCGTGACCTTGGTCATGACCGGTGAGGCGCCAGTTATGGATACGCCGCCGCCGGTGCTCGCTGTACAGTTGGAGATGTTGATTCGATTGAGAGTAATTGTGCCGCCACGAAGTGACATTCCGCCACCACTTCCGCTGGCGGGCTTGCCGTTGACAATCGTCAGGTCAGCAATCAGCAGCGAAAGTTTGTTGGCGCTATCGTTGTAGGAAATGACCCGGCTGGCATTGTTGCCGCTGATGCTCAACAAATCTGTTCCAGGTCCACTGATGGTCGTGCTGTCGGTGATTGTCAGCACGCCGGTGGTTAACGTAATCGATTGAGAGCTGCCGAATACGGAAGAATCAAATGATATCGTGTCGCCGCCCGGGTTGGCATTGGCATTCAGAACGGCCTGGCGCAGCGAGCCGATTCCACTGTCTGCGATGTTTAGTACTACGGTCGCGCCCCGCTCGATCGCACCAATGTCGGCGGCGGGACCGCTGACGCGCGGGAATCCTGTGCCGCGCTGGTCGGTCGTCATCACGCCGTTGTTGCCTTTATCGATCGCCGGACTGTCAATCAACAGAAAGTGAGTTTGCGTCGGACCGCCATTGTCCTGTAATGCCCCAAGCTTCGCGTTCAGAGGGCTGGCCTTGGTTCCAGTCAATTTGCCGCTGCCGGTCAATGTGAAGTTGCCCACGTCAGCGACGCCGACGAATGGGTTACCGCCGTTCACGTTGGTCGCGTCATTGAAAAAGAGATCCGGCGTGTTGGCGTTGAGATTTCCAGCCACGATCGTACTGGAAAGTGTCATCGTTCCCGTCCCGCTTGAGCGCGCGATGCCACCGCCGTTCGCACCGCTCGCCGTGTTATTGGTGATCGTGCAGTTTTGAACGGTGAAATTGCCGGTGAAACTCGTCAACCCGATGCCGCCGCCGGTGGTCGACGCGGTGTTGCCGGAGAAAGTACAGTTGCGCACGATCACACCGCCGGCCGAAGGAGCACCAAAGAAGTAGAGCCCGCCACCTTGGTCGCTCGTTGCACGGTTGCCCGAGACCGTGCTGCTTTCCATCAACAGAGTGCCGCCTTTGTAAAACGCTATTCCGGCGCCTGCGCCGCTCGACGTGTTGCCGCTGATGGTCGTGTCGCGAATGGTCGCCGATCCGCTGTACAGGAAAATTCCCCCACCCTCGGCGTCAGGGCCGGACGTGGCGTTGTTGTTGACCGTACATCCGAGCAGCGTCAAAGAACCGGCGGTTCCGTTCACGTAAATGCCGCCACCGGCGCTGGACGTGTTTCCGGTGATGACGCAGTTGGTCAGCGTCAAAGCTTCGTCATCGACAAAAATCGCGCCACCGCTGAGGCTCGTCGTGCAGCCGGTCAACGTTAGCCCGGAAACTGACACCACTTCTTTGGCATCGGCTCCAGACGTGTTGAAGATTCGGTTAACATTGTTGCCGTGGATGGTGAGCTTCGCCGCTGGCCCGATAATAGTCACGGCATCATTGACTGCCAACTCAGTGGTAGTCAGCGTGATCGTTGTTGCGGAAGTGAATATCGCCGGGTCAAACGCTACGGTATCCGATCCGCCAAGTGAATTGGCGTTGCTGACCGCCTGGCGAAG
>JANNLP010000304.1:0-4818 GCA_031396905.1 Gemmataceae bacterium | reverse complement strand
GCGATGGCTTGGGGAGCGGCGTTACTCGCCCTGAGTGTGGTTGCACTCAGCGGATGGTCGCTGCTAGATATTTCCGAACGCCGCTTCCGCTTCGTTACCGCCGTCACGCACGAACTGCGGACGCCGCTCACCACTTTGCGGCTATACCTCGATATGCTCACCGGCGGCATGGTCCGCGAGGAAAAGCAGCGCGGCGAGTATTTGCAAACGCTGCACGGCGAAGCGGACCGCCTGCATCGGCTCATCGGCAATGTGCTGGACTTTGCCCGATTGGAACGACAACGGCCGGTGGTCACACTTCGACCACTTGTGCTCCGCGATTTAGTTGAGACGGTGCGCGGCGAATGGGAAGGTCACTGCAAGGCCGCTGGCAAGGAACTTACTTTGGAACTGGCGGACGACCTGCCCCACGAAATCACGACCGATGCCGATCTGTGCCGGCAACTTCTGGGTAACTTGCTGGACAACGCCTGCAAGTACTCCGGAGGGGCCACCGACCTGCGCATCTGGCTGCGGCTATATTCCACCAACGACCATGTTACTTTCGAAGTCGAAGATCGCGGTCCCGGTGTGTCAAATCGTGAAAGCCGCAGTATCTTCCGCGCCTTCCGGCGCGGGCAAGCCGCGCCAACCACGGCCGGCGGCGTGGGCCTCGGGTTGGCGCTCGCCAACCGCTGGGCCAAGCTCCTCGGCGGACAGCTCAGTCTCAAGTCCACAACCAGCGGTGCATGTTTCCAGTTCGTGCATCCCGTGAACTGACCGGCCAACTCACTTCGCCAGGTCCACGCAGATGCACTCTTTGTCATTGCGGACGTACATGCGTTTGTTGGCGAAAGCGGGAGCGCACCAAACGACGGATCGGCCGAAGGCGGCGTTGGTGGGTTCAATCACCTTCACCCGGTCGATTTCCTCGTAACCCGTCGGCGATAGTTTTCCGATGACAAGCTCGCCGCGCTCGTTGAACATCCAGAAACGATCGCCTTGTTTGACTAGAAAGGCCGTGCCGCTGCCTTCCGGTCTTGGTCCGACGGGTGCCGATGACTTCCAAAGCCGCTTGCCGCTGGGCAGTTCGATGGCCATGAGTTCGCCGTTTTGATCGAATCCGTACAGCACGTCGCCGTCAATGAACGGTTGTACGTTGACGGGTGATACGCCGAGACCTTTCTTGTCGCGCCAAACGGCTTCAGCACTGGGTTTATCGGCCGCGAGTTTGAGCATCAGGTTCTTGTTGGAATAGCCGCCGACGTAAAGATAGTCTTTCCATTTGAGTGGCGACATGATGATCGAACCGCTGGTGGCCTCATAATCCTGCGACCAGAACTCCTTGCCCGTTTCCGGATCAACGCCGGAGATGCCGTCCGGCCGCAGTAGTATCAATTGCCGGACGCCGCCCGCTTCGATGAAGGTCGGTGGTGAATAACCCTGTTCGGTCGATGTCAGAGTTCGCCAGATTTCCTTGCCCGTGTCCTTATCGAAGGCCACGGCATGGCTGCCTTCACCGCCCACCACGCAGATCATCTTCTGGCCGTCTATCAACGGGTGGCTGCAATAACCCCACAATGCCGACTTCGTGTCGTATTCCTTCTTGAGGTCTTTGGACCAAACGACGGAACCGGACTCCGCACTGAAGCAGAACAGGTTGCCCTCGGCCCCAAGCGCGTAGACCTTGCCCTGATGCACCGTGGGGGTGCAGCGCGGGCCGGCCGGATACGAAATGGAATACTTGACCGGATACTCGTGCTTCCACAGCGTCTTGCCCGTCGCCTCGTCAAGGCAGCGAACGCTTTCGGTGCCCGTGTAGGTCTTGCGTTGAAAGTTGTCGGCCTTGACCGCGCCTTCCGCGGCGTAGTCGGTCACGAAGACACGACCGCCGCTGACCGCTGGCCCGGCATAACCGCCATTCAGCGGCACGCGCCAAACGACCTTCGGCCCACCGGCCGGGAACTTGTCGAGTAAGCCATCCTCGCGCCAGATGTTGTCGCGCTTCGGCCCCATCCACTGCGGCCAATCATCTGCGGCCGCAGGGCTTGCCATTACCGTCAATAAGAGTAACGTTGCCGTTCGCATGATTGCTGATTCCTCGCGTGGGCTAGAGTGCATGATATGACTCACGTGGATTCGATTGTCACGCCGATCCGACCATTGCTAAGACAAGTCGGATTTTATTGTTTGTTCACGGTGGTCTTATCGTGAACTTGTATCTTGCCTATGCCGCTCGATGACGGATCACGCCTCGTTTTGAGGCTGACGTCGAGCGGACGACTAAGTGGGAGACGACGATGCGTGCAATTCTAGGATGGTTGATGGTATTCGCTTCGGCGGGCTTGGTGGCGGCCGCTGTGGCGCGCCGTGACGAGGAAACGGTGCCATTGGACAGGGTGCCGAAGGCAGCCATGGATGCGGTCAAGGGCCGCTTCGCGGGGGCCGAAATGATGGAAGCAGTCAAGGAAATCAAGACATTTTACGAGGTGACGCTAAAGCACAACGGCCAGAAAATGGACATCACAATCGAAGAAGGTGACATCGTCTGCATTGAAAAAACCATCAAGGAATCCGAACTTCCGGCGGCCGTCGCCAATGTTCTGAAAGACAAATATCCGAACGCGAAGTACAAAATCGTCGAGCAGGTCATCAAAGTTGAGAAGAAGGATGAACGGGCGCCGTTCTTCGAAGTGTTGCTCGAAACCGCCGACAAAAAGCTGGTCGAAGTCCTGATCAATCCCGAGGCCAAGATCATCCACGAGGAGGCTAAGACCGAGAAGGACAAATAGGCCGGGCGTTGCAACGACGGCCATGTCGTCGGTTGCCTATTTGTCTTAGGGCAACCGACGATGGGCTGATGCGGCACGTAGCGGCAACGCACCTAACGTCTGGAAGTTCAAAGGCGGACTACATTGAGGTTGGCGAATCCGCCAACGTCATCAGCGTCGATGTCAACACGGCGATGACTTTTTCACCATCGGCTGTGACGGCGACAACTTCGCCGGTGCATATGGTCAGCGTTTTGCCGGGTTTCACCACGCGGCCCCGAGCGATGAAGCAGTCGCCCACTGCGGGGCGCAGCAGGTTGATCTTAAATTCCACGGTCAGCATGTTGGCGTCGGCAGGGATAAGTGTGTAGCCGGCATAACCGCAAGCGCTGTCGAGTATCGTGGAAATAACACCTGCATGAATGTATCCGTTTTGCTGGCCAAGGTCTCTGCGAAACGGCAATTCGATATCCACCTCACCAACGGCGACACGGGTCATCGTGGCACCAATTGTCGTCATGATCGATTGCGTGGCAAAACTGGCGCGAACGCGGGATTCAAAATGTGGATCAACAGGCCGCATCACAATGAGCCACCAATCAACTCACTTCGCCAAGGTAAAACGCCCGTTGCACATCGTCCGGGGCAGGGGCATACGAATGCGGCGACATGCTGGAACTGGCCCGACCCTGGCTCAGGCTGCGCAACCGATCCGCATAGTCGAACATCCGGGCGAGCGGAACCCGTGCGGTCACGATCCACCATTTGCCGCGCTGATGGGTCTCGCTAATTTCCGCGCGGCGGCTGTTCAGGTCGCCAGTGATGCCGCCGTAAAACTCGTCGGGCACCGCGACTTCGAGATGCATGATCGGTTCCAGCACCAGCATATTGTCCCGTGACGCCTTCATCAGGGCGTCCGACGCGGCCGCACCAAAGGCGATTTCGTTGGAGAGCGTGTCATCATGCTTGGCATCGAGAATTGTGGCTTGCATATCCAAAGTGGGATAGCCCATGATTCCAGATTGCAGGGCCGAGAGCAGATCGCGCTCGGCGGCGGCAAGCAGATTCGCGGGAATCACGTCGGGCTTCATCTTGTTGGTAACTTTGATCCCGCCGCCTCGCTGGTTGTCGAATGCTATCGTTAGACGGCCAAACAGCCCTTGGCCGCCTGCCGTCCGTTTGTCGATCTCACCAACGCTCGTGATGGGCGACTTAAGCGTTTCTCGGTAACTAACTCGCGGCTTGCCGACGCGCGGCTTCAAGCGGAAGTCGCGCTCCATGCGGTGACGCTTCACTTCCAGGTGCAACATGCCCATGCCGCTCATCAGAGTCTGGCCGGTCTCGGGATCGGTCTTCCAACGGAACGTGGGGTCTTCCTTGCCGAGCAGCGTCAACACGTCGGCTAGCTTCTGCTTGTCGCCCGAGCTTTCCGGCTCGATCGATTGACTGACCACAGCTTCCGCGAATTGAATCGGCTCCAGCAGAATCGGATGCTGCGTGTCGCACAACGTATCGCCGGTGGCGGAGTCTTTCAGACCGATGACGGCGACGATGTCGCCCGCCGGCGCTTCGGGTACTTCCTCCAAGTCGCGGGCAGGATCGGCATGAACGTGGAAGAGCTTGGGAATCAGTTCCTTGACATCCTTGCCTGCATTCATGACTCGGCTATTCGGCTTCAATGTGCCCGAATACACACGAATGAAGTAGCGTTCGCCGTTGGGATGGGCGACGATCTTGAACACCAACCCACAAAACGGCTCGCGCGGATCGGTTTTGCGCTTTTCTTGCTTGCCTTCTTTCTTGGGATGATGCCCGACGATCGGTGGCCGGTCGAGCGGACTCGGCAAGTAATCACACGCGGCATCGAGCAACGGCTGAATGCCAACGTGCTCGCGGCCCGAACCACACAGCACCGGCTGAATCAACTGCTTGATCGTCAATTCGCGAATCAGCGCTTTCACCGTGTCGAGCGGCGCTTCCTTGCCTTCGAGCAATAGCGACGTGATGCGGTCCTGATCGTCATGGGAGGTGAGTGCATCAAACAGCAATTCGCGGTAATGGTGCACTT
>JANNLP010000296.1:0-4702 GCA_031396905.1 Gemmataceae bacterium | reverse complement strand
CGCCTGCTCCGGTGACATGTATTCCAACGTTCCGATCATCATCCCGAAATTGGTCCACAATGTCTGGTGGGTCAATTGATCGCGCAAGGCCTTGGCCACGCCGAAGTCGATGACTTTGACGATCGGTTCGCTATCTTGCATGGTTACCAGAACATTGGACGGTTTGATATCGCGGTGAATGATGCCTTTCTGATGCGCGTGCTGAATAGCATGACATACATCCACAAATAATCTCAACCGGTCGCGAATGGTGAGATGGGACTGATCACAATAGCGCGTGATCGGCACGCCTTTGACCAACTCCATGACGAAATAGGGCCGGCCCGACTCGGTCACGCCCGCGTCAAGTATCCGGGCGATGTTGGTGTGTTCCATCACCGAAAGCGCCTGACGCTCGGCATCGAAACGAGCCAGCACCTGGGCACTGTCCATGCCCGACTTGATCAGCTTGAGCGCGACCCGTCGCTTGACTGGCTGTGATTGTTCGGCAAGCCAGACGACACCCATGCCGCCTTCCCCGAGCACTTCCTTCAGTCGATAAGGTCCAATGAGCTGACCGGCTGTTTCGTCCCGATGGGCTTGATGCGGAGGAGTAAAGGCGCCCGTCGGTGGAGTGGCGGGGTCGAGAAAATCACCGGCTGAGTGATACGCACCAAGAAGTCTCTCAACGCGATTGCGCAATTCGATGTCACCGCGACATTCTTGATCCAGTATGGCATCGCGATCGTCCGCGTCGCAGACGGCCATGAATACGGCTTCGACTCGCGCGGGATCAGTCGCCATGCAGCGTTCCAATCAGTTTCTGACGCGGGAATCGTCAGGTGTGCGTGAGCCGATCATGAAGCCAGGCCTTGGCGTAATTCCAGCGTTGCCGCGCCAAATAAACCGAGATGCCAAGCGTTTGTGCGATGTCTTCGTGCCCCAGGCCGGCAAAGTGGCGCAGCTCGACGACCTTGGCACTGTCAGGCGACTCCAACGCCAGCGCTGTGAGAGCCTCGTCCAGTGCCAGCAAGTCGTCATCCGTGGATGGGGCTTGCGGATCGAGCATTTCTAAGCGCTGACGATTCCCACCGCGCTTGAGGCGGTGCTTGCGCCGGGCATTTTCCACAAGGATTCGGCGCATCGCTTCCGCGGCGGCGGCGAAGAAATGCCCGCGATTGTCCCAATCGGCTGATGCTTCGGATCCGACAAGCCTCACGAACGCTTCGTGGACCAGTGCGGTAGGCTGGAGCGTTTGCCCCGGCGTTTCCCGGGTCATGCGTTCGGCCGCCAGCTTGCGCAATTCGTCGTAGACGAGTGGCAATAGCTCGCCGGCGGCGAAACGCTCACCGCGTTCGGCGGCTTGGAGTAATTGGGTTACGGGAGACATTCCCGTCAGTTTAGCACGGTTGAAGACGGCCGCCAGCAAAAATGACGGGCTGGCGGCCGTCATTTGTCACGGCCTCCTCCACGCAATCCCGCGGAGTTTGTTGTTTTTGTTCGACAGCTTGTTGCCGCAATGGCGCATTGAGATCGGGTCAAAGTCACCCTCAGCAGGAGTCAGCCTGCTTTCGCCCGCACACACCCCGAGAGCAACGAAAATGGCGTACAAAAAATGCAGTGCTTGTAACAAATGGTATGACTCCTCGTTGGGCGGCTGTACCAACGCGGGATGCACCGGCCGCGATCAGGCCCGCGTCGCCCGGATCGTGACCACGCCGACGCATCCCGCCACCAAACAGCCCATCGTGAATCAAACCAAACTGAAACCAGTCGCGAAAGGAACCACGGCAGTGGCAGCCACACCCACAGCGACTGCAAGCCCCAAAGTCGCCGACGCGGTCACGGTGCCGAAGCTGAATCCCGTGCAATTGCCCGTGGCCTTGTCCGCGGAGCAAGACTCGGAAATGGCGACGCTGGAAATGCAACAGGCCGAGGCGGGGCACCATCTCATCTATCGCGGCGACTCCCGGACCCCCGCACAACTTAAAGGGTACGGCGGTTTCACCGCCTGGGTGCCGCTGAATACGGAACAGGCCCGCAATGTCATCAAGCGCAGCAACGGTCAGAACTTTACCATTAGCTTACCTCCCAAAACGAAACGACTGGAAGGTTACTTCAACGAACAGAAAAACATCAACATGATTACCCTCGGCCGCCAAATCAAGTTGGAGAAGGCCGGCGACACCTTTCACATTTCGACCGACCCAACCGAGGCTTGTGGCGGGTTTGCCAGCGCCTACGTCTACGGCATGCGCTTTAAGACGCTGTACGTGATCGACAAGCAGGGAAACGCCGCTTCTAGAGCATTGACATCGGTCAAGGGGATCAATTCGCTCCTGGTGTTGGATACCGCCGCGATGGAGCACGCCAATGTCATCGCGGTTGCCATTCCCGGGCAAGCAGGCGTCGAAGTGGGCTTCCTGACGACCATTCCAATCGCCAACATCTACAAGTACAGGAAGCCCAGTGGAACGGTCTGGTACAAGATGCCGTCCTGAAGCGTCGCCGAGAAGGCTTCACGGCGGCGTGGGCGGATTAGCTTGAACTGCCCGCGCCAGCGTCACCAATCGGTTCCTCGCCGAACCTACCCGGCCTACTCGCTCCTCATTTCTTTGTTTCTTTTCGACAGCTTGTTGCCCCAATGGCGCTCCCATAGGCCGAATCATGCAAATAGCAAGTCGAGCGGTCATCACCAGCGCAACTTTACATATCTCGATATGTGAAAGTCTCGACATGCTACCGCAAAGCCGGGAAGCATGCCACCGGCCGCCCCGGTCATCCCGAAGGGATGACAGCCATTAGCCGGTGGTTGAGCGCAGCGACAGCACCGGAACGAGGATTTTCCCATTCATCGCGACCCTGGAAGGGTCGCAGCGATATGGCATGGCGATGGGCTGCGACCCCGCCGGGGTCGGTGATATGAGATGGATCGCTCACCGGTGGTATCGCTTCGCTCAACCACCGGCTAATAGCTGCGACCCTTCCAGGGTCGAATTCACGCTGTTGCCACGTCGAAATCTGCGAAATCCATCTGCAAGAGTAAGTGTCAGGCCGATGATGGTTACGCCCCATAGCCACCAAGGCACGGCTGCCGAACGCAATGGAAAGCGTTGAAATTCTCCCTTCCAATCGAATATCTTGCCGCTGCCCCAGATATGCTCGATGGTCCACACCTGACTGATGTCCGGATCGAATTGATCGAGGCCGCCACCGGAAAAGCGATTGACGATTCCTCCATGTTTCAAATCAATGACCATGTAGCGTTGACTTGCATTTGTCGGCGACTGTCCAAGCCATTTCAGTAATTCGGCAAGATGTTTTTCAAAGGTAGTAGGTTCACCGCCTTGGGAAACGATTGCCAACTGGTGATCAGGTGTTAAGACCATGCCTTGGAACTTGGACGCATGATGACAGGCAATCAGTTTTCGCCGATCCAGATCCCAGATGCGGCACTCCGTTGGATTATCACCTTCGGACAACGCAACGTATTTTCCGTCGCCAAGCTCGCGATATGAGACACTCACGTCGATAAGCCCCGACAAATCCGTGGGCGGCGTGGTCGATACATCGATCAAAGTGTCATTTGGCGCGGCATTGAGGCTGAAATAGCGACTGGAAGCATCGAAACACGGCTTGACCACCCAGCGGCGGGTGGAAAGAAGTGCACTGTTATCTGTGGCGTTTTCAATCTGCCGATGCCAAATCGGTTTTCCTAGCTCCAAATCCCACAGCTCCAACGAACGTTCGCGATTCGGGTTTTCTGTGATGAGCATGAGCCAACGGCCGTCAGGCGAGAAGCACAATTCCGAACTGGAAGTGAGGGAACGGCTGTCGTTGAAGTCGAAATTGATGGCAGCTCGCGCCCGAGTCGGAATTCGAGCCACGCACTCCCGACGGTCGACGTCGATGATCTGAACTTCGGCACTCGCATCGTCCGTTAGAAAAAAATGCCGCCCGGAAAGGCTCAGAAAGTAGCCTCTGTACCTGTGGGGGCACGGAGCGCTGTGGAGCATTTTTCCGGTCGTGACATCCCAAACTTCATACTGGCCGCCAACCAGCGCCCCGAATCGCCGACGCACTTTCGATCCCGATATCCACGAAAAATCTTTTGCTGGCAACTGACCCAGCTTCCGGCCCGTCCCAAGTTCCCAAGCTTGAAACATTCCATCTTTTTGCCATTGGATATGCCAGGTGTGGTCAGGAAGTTCCATCTCGCCGCCTGACACGTAAAAGGTTCCGCATGTGCCCCGTGGGATATCGAAGACTCTGGGACCAAACTCCTGCCGGGGATCGTCCAAACCTTGTTGTTGAACGACCTCAACTGCGCGTTGCGGCGCAAGATTCCAACAGAGCCAAAACGACGACAATGACCCGCACACGAAAGCAGTGCGGCCAATTGGACCGATAACAAATGCGAGAAGTCGATAAATCAAGCGGCGTACCTTATGGCTTACGATTGATTCTCAATCAATCGACGGTTCAGGTCAAGCGAGGGATTGCCAAACTTGCGCTTTTTGTTGAACTAGCTCACATTCCCAGCCAACGCCAGGCACGTGGCATGGTTACCGCTTGGGGTAACCATGTGATCCCTTCTCGCGCTAATGCACGCAGCCATTGCCAATTCGAACATCGTGGCGGCCAGCGTTGAGGTTGAGTTTGGCGTCGCTGAAATGAAACTGGTTCGACATGGTTACCCAAAGCGGTAACCATGCCACGTGCC
>JANNLP010000249.1:0-4793 GCA_031396905.1 Gemmataceae bacterium | reverse complement strand
CGTGTTTGGCGGAGTGTCCAGCATTGTGAAAACCAATGGCCCGGCCGACAGCCGCGTGCTGACTAAGGATCATGCCCTTATCATCACCATCGCGTCGGACCCTTCCGCCGGCAACAGCGCACGCAATCGGCCCGATTCGATCTACGCGCGCCAACCGACCAATCGCATGGGTGTGATCTGGATTCTCCGCAGCGAACTCAGTCGATGCAAGGCGGGTGAGCCGTGTGCCATGCGCGACGCACTCGACGGCAAGAAGCCCGTCGTGTGTGTCAGCCGATTGGATTGCGATATCCAAGCCGCACTTAGATTGCGGCAGGATTACCCGATGAAACTCACCATCGCCGGCGGCCACGAAGCATACAAGGTGAAGGCCGAACTTGTTGCCGCCAAGGTGCCGGTATTGTTGAGCAAGCTCTCGACGACATCGGGTAGCGGTCCAGAAAACAGCGAAGCCATCTTCAACAACGCGGGAATGTTGCACGAAGCCGGCGTGCCGTTCGCTATCACCGGCGGGCAACTGCTGGAGCAAGCGCGTTTCGCCGCGCGGAATGGATTGCCGAAGGATGCTGCCTTGGCGTCGATTACCGCCACTCCTGCGAAATTGCTCGGTATTGATGCCCGAGTCGGCACGATTGCCGTTGGCAAGGATGCAGATTTCGTTGCCCTCACCGGCGACCCGTTCGATTTCACCTCCGCCGTCCGCTGGACTATGTGCGACGGCGTCTTACGCTCCGAGGATCAATAAGCCATGCGATCCATTCGTTTCGCTGTCGCCATTGCACTGCTTGCGGCCGGTCCGGTTGTCGCTCAGGAACGGCTCGCCGTAAAGGGTGGCCGGATTATTCCGGTCAACGGCCCGGCAATCGATGACGGCGTGATCATCATTCGGAACGGCAAGATCGAAGCCATCGGCAAGGGACTCGCCATTCCATCGGATGCCAAGGTGATCGACGCCACCGGCAAAGTGATCGTGCCCGGCTTTGTCGAGGCCCATTCCAGCCGTGGTATGGATCAGACCAACGAATCAAATCCCAACGTGCCGTTCCTTTCCGTCGTGGACGCCATTGATCCCAGTCAGGAGTATTTCGAGGATTGCCGCCGCAACGGCGTGACCACCGTGGCTATCGTGCCGGGCAACAACACAATGTTCGGCGGCCAGGCGGCCATCATCAAAACCTACGGCTCGATCGTGGACGACATGATCATGAAGCGTTCGGCCGGCATCAAGATTTCGCTCAAACCCGTCGGCGACCGCAACCGCATGGGCCACTTGGCCACCGTGCGTAAGGAACTGGAATCAACGCGGCTCGCACTGAATGCCGACAAGAAAGACGACAACAAGGCGGAGACAAAAGCGACGAGCGCCGCTCCAGCGAATCGAGACGGCGGCGAAGCCTCCGACACTCCACTGCAACCGCGGCGGAATCAGCCGCGTCCCGGTGGCGCAGGCCCGGCTGCCAACGAACCGCCTGATACGGCCTTGGTTCGTGAAGCATTGACCAAGCTCATCAAGGGTGATGCGTTGGCGTTCATCTATTGCGATCTGGCGATGGACGTACCGCAGGCGATCAAGCTGGCCACTGAGTTCAAACTCAAAGCCGTGTTGGTCCTCGGGACTGATTGCCACAAGGCGGCCAAGCAAGTTGCCGCTTCGAAGCTCCCGGTGGTGCTCGATCCGCAACTCGTTTACTGGGAAACCGATCAACGCACCGGCGACGACAAGCAAGTCATTCTGCCCAAGGTGTACCGTGAAGCCGGAGTGCCGGTGACTTTCCAAGTCACTGCCGGTGCCGCAGGAAACTTGTTCCGGGCACCCAATCTGCCCGCAACACTCGGTACGAATTACCTGTGGTATCAAGCCGCGACAGCGGTGAAATACGGCATGCCCGCCGATGAAGCGCTGACCGCGATCACGCAGCGGGCGGCTGAGACGATTGGCGTCGGCAAGTTGGTCGGCACGCTGGAGGTGGGGAAGGACGCCGATTTGGTCGTCCTCACCGGCGACCCGCTCAAGCTCGACACCTGGGTAGACAAGACCGTGATCGCCGGCAAGGTCGTCTACGAACGCGATCAGGATCGCAAACTGAAAAACCTGCTGAAGCCTGTGGACAAATAGTTATCATTCCCCTCCCTTGAAGGGAGGGTCGTTTCCTATTCCCCTCCCTCGAAGGGAGGGGTTAGGGGAGGGATTTCTTATAACCGTGAACGCTGAAACGCCTGCACATGTGCCTTGGGATATTCAATCCCTCCCCTACCCCTCCCTTCGAGGGAGGGGAAACTATGGTAAGGCATCCGTTGAAACTGAAAGCCATCAAAGTGAGTTGGTATCAGTTAGATCGGCCCGCTAATCCTTGGACCGATTCGGATCAGCGGATCGCGTACGATGCCAGTGCGCGTAGACTATTCTGTCATTGGGAGGCCCAGATGCGGATTCTGCTTGTCGCCGATATTCATTCCAACTGGCCGGCTCTCGATGCGGTGCGCGAGTCTTGTGATGTCGCGCTGTGTTTAGGAGATATTGTCGAGTACGGTGTCGAGCCGGCACCCTGTGTGGATTGGGTTCGCACCCATTGCCTTCACACCGTTCGCGGAAATCACGATCACGGCGCGGCTCACGATGTGCCGAGCCTGTCCAATGGGTCCAAGGGCTTCAAGTATCTCACGGCGGCGACCCGTCCGCTCGGGCGGCAACGGTTAAACGAATCGCAGCGGCGGTTTCTTGCCGAACTGCCGCTGACGCGCTTTATCACCATCGACGGCATGCGCATGATGCTGGTTCATGGCACGCCACGCGATCCTCTCGACGAATTCGCACCGGGTGATGCCGATGCCTGGACGAAGCGGCTCGAAGGCATTGATGTGGATCTTGTCTGCGTCGGGCACACGCATCGGCAATTCGCGTTGCAACTTGAAAACAAAACCGTCATCAACCCCGGAAGCGTCGGCTTGCAGCGTGAGGGCGATCCCCGCGCTGCCTATGCCATCATTGACGGGGCAAAGATCGAGTTGCGACGAATTGACTATCCCATTGAAGCCGCCGTCCGCGATGTCGAAGCCGCACCCCTTCCCGACGACATAAAACAGATGTTATCCAAGGTCTATCGCGAAGGTTGTCTGCGCGATTTGTAATCGGAGAGCATCATGCCGGAAACGTGCGTTGAAACGGTCGAGTTGACGGGGCACATTATCGATTCGTTGCTCCTGCCCAAAGTCTTGGACGAGATCGTCACTCGTGGCGGCAGTTATGTCATCAAGGACATTCGCATCGGCCAGCGGCAGCAGGACACCAGCTTTGCCAAGATCGAAGTACGCGCACCCAATGCGGCCAAGTTGAACGAAGTGCTGGATGCCATCCACGATCACGGCGCGGTCGAGACCGATGTCGGTGACTGCCAAACCACGCCAGCCGACCTCTCCGGTTGTTTCCCCGAGACGTTTTACAGCACGACTAACTTCCGCACGCAGGTTCGCCTCAATGGCGATTGGGCCGACGTGCAGGATCAGGAAATGGATTGCGGCGTCATTATCGACGCGGCCGGCATGACGGCCCGCTGCATCCCGATGACTTCGATCCGTGTCGGCGATAAGGTTGTGGTGGGCCGACAGGGCTTGCGCGTGTTCCCGGCCGAGAAAACCGTGCGGCACGAGCTATTCGAATTCATGTCCAGCCCGGTGAGCAGCGAAAAGCCGAAGGGCGTCAGCGTCCGGGAAATTGCCCAGGCCATGCGCCGTACCAAGGAGACCGGCGAAAAGATCATGTTCGTGCTGGGCCCTGCGGTGGTCCATACCGGCGGCGCCGACATTGTGTGCCAACTGATTCGCGCAGGGTACTGTCAAGTGATGTTCGCCGGCAATGCCTTGGCGACCCATGACATTGAGCAGTCGTTCTTTGGCACGAGCCTCGGCGTTTCGCTCGATCAGGGCCTGCCCACGGTCGAGGGCCACGAACATCACTTGCGCTCGATCAACCGGATTCGCCGACTGGGCGGCATCAAGAACGCCGTGGACAAAGGAGTGTTGAAGAGCGGCATTATGTACGAATGCGTGAAGGCCGGCGTGCCGTTCGTACTGGCCGGCAGCGTGCGCGACGACGGGCCGCTACCGGACGTGATCACCGATATGATCGAAGCCCAAGCCGAAATGCGCAAGCATGTGGCTGGCACGGGCTTTTGTTTGATGCTGGCGACGATGTTGCACTCGATCGCAACCGGAAACCTGCTGCCCGCCTGGGTCAAGGTCGGCTGCGTGGACATCAACCCCGCGACTGTGACAAAACTCATGGACCGCGGCAGCGTGCAAACCGTCGGCATCGTCAGCGACGCCGAACCGTTCCTGAGATCGCTGGTGGCAGAGTTATTGCCGGCGTAGGCACCCAGCAGTGGCCACCGGCTGGACTCAATTAAACGCGTCTAACTGAGCTAAAGTGACTTGATGTTCGAGGCAAATAGTATGATCGATGCAAATGACCGCGGAAATGGTATCGATTCAGATGACTGCCTTCGTTTGAAGGGGGACGCGGAGAACTCAGAAATGGAAGTGTTTCTACAACGGAGCAAAGCCGATGTCGAAGCGGGCCGAACACGCTCGATTGAGGAATTCTTCGATCAACTGGAACGTTCCATCTGACGGTCGCGATGCACGCAATCATTCTAGCCATTGTTCTTTTCGCATCAGGCACCGTTCTCGCGAGCAGCGGCACCTTCGACTACGCCCCCGTCGCCGACCAAGCGATTTTGCCGGAGCGCTATCGGCTGGCAGCTCGTGAATTCACATTCCAGATCAAACCCAAATAC
>JANNLP010000192.1:0-1686 GCA_031396905.1 Gemmataceae bacterium | reverse complement strand
GTTCGATTCCCTTCACCCGCTTTGTGTCAATGTTAGCGGTGCGATGCGATGAAACTCAGAAAAGCAGAAACAACGGTCAACTGACTACAGCAAGTGACGAGGGACAACTGACGAGTGACAAATCGCTGCTGTAGCTCAGTTGGTAGAGCACCTCCTTGGTAAGGAGGAGGTCCTGGGTTCAAGTCCCAGCAGCAGCTTGTTTGATTGGGCAAGTGATTGGTGAGTAGGTGAGCGAAGTAGTGAGTAGTGACTGGCGAGTAGTGGCAATCGAAACCACTCGCCACTCACCACTCACTCCCGATTGGTGGAGTGTTCATTTTCATTAACCAACGCATCCTTTAACTAACACAAGGTGTAGAAAGCAATGGCCAAGGAACAATTCGTGCGCGATAAGCCGCACTGCAATGTGGGGACCATCGGCCACATCGACCACGGCAAGACAACCTGCACAGGCGCGCTGTTGGCGGTGCAGGCTGCGAAGGGCCTGGCGACGTTCAAGTCGTATGCCGATATTGCCAAGGGCGGCACGGTGCGCGACGCCACGAAGACCGTGACGATTGCGGTGTCGCACGTGGAATATTCCACGGAGAAGCGGCACTACGCCCATATCGACTGCCCCGGCCACGCCGACTTTATCAAGAACATGATCACCGGCGCTGCCCAGATGGACGGCGCGATCCTGGTGGTTTCAGCGGCCGACGGCCCGATGCCGCAAACCAAGGAACACGTCCTCCTGGCCCGCCAGGTGGATGTGCCGGCGCTCGTTTGCTTCCTCAATAAGATCGACCTGGTCGATGATCCGGAATTGCTCGACCTTGTGGAAATGGAAATCCGCGAGCTCCTCAGCAAATACGGCTTCCCCGGCGATGAGATTCCGATCGTCCGCGGCTCCTCGCTGCCGGCCTATCAAAATCCCAAAGACCCGGCGGCCAGCAAGTGCATGAGCGATTTGCTGGATGCGATCGATGCGTACATTCCGCAGCCGAAGCGCGAAGAAGACAAGCCATTTTTGATGGCCGTTGAAGACGTGTTCTCGATCGAAGGCCGCGGAACGGTGGCCACGGGGCGTATCGAGCGCGGCGTCGTGAAGATCGGCGACGAAGTGGCGGTCATCGGCCTCAGCAAAGAGCCGATGAAGACAACCGTCACGGGCGTCGAAATGTTCAAAAAGGAGCTGGGCGAAGGCCGGGCAGGAGACAACGTCGGCTGCCTGCTTCGCGGCCTGAAGCGCGAAGACATCGAGCGCGGCCAGGTGTTGGCAAAGCCCGGCTCGATCACGCCGCACACCAAGTTTGAGTGCGAAGTGTATTGTCTGTCGAAGGAAGAAGGCGGCCGGCACACGCCGTTTTTCAGCGGCTATCGCCCGCAGTTTTACTTCCGCACGACCGACGTCACCGGCACTGCCAACCTGGTGGGGGCTGAAATGTGCATGCCGGGCGACAACGTCAGAATGTCGGTCGAGCTGCACAAGCCGATCGCCATCGACGACGGCGTCCGCTTCGCCATCCGCGAAGGCGGCAAAACCGTCGGCTCGGGCGTAGTGACCAAGATCCTGGAATAACACGCGAATGACGAATGACCAAGCACCAATGACCAAAGAGGCTTCGCACCTGTTGGTCATTGGAACATTGGTCATTGAAATTTCGCCCCATAGGGGTGTAGCTCAATTGGCAGAGCACTGGTTTC
>JANNLP010000168.1:0-1663 GCA_031396905.1 Gemmataceae bacterium | reverse complement strand
GACGAAAGGTTTGTTCCAACCATCCTTGGATAGATACTCGATGCTGACGCGAGTTTCATGTCTGACGGTCGAAGGCGATTCGTTTTCCAGGACACTTCCATGCATGGTCGTCCTTTTGGTGATCTGATACTACGATGCACCGTACGGCGCATTCAGGAACTTCGTTTGCGGTGCGTCGCGAAGTCAATTTCCTATCATCCATTGCGTCCGACTCATAATCCCTTCGTGCTGCCGGAGACGATCGATCCATGTTGCCACCCACATTTGCCCCGAAACCTCTGGCACTCCTTCTAAGTCTTGGTCTGGGGTGGTACACGGCATCTGCGGCGGATACTACGCCAAAGGACGCGACCAAGACCGTACGTCTACTGACCATCGGCAACAGCTTTTCGCGTAACGCCACGCACTTTCTTAGCGAACTTGCCAAGGCCGGTGGGAATGAACTCATTCATCAGCCCATCGTCGTGGGTGGCGCGTCGCTGGAGTTGCATGCCACGAAGGCATTGGCACACGAGCGCGACCGCAAGGATGAGATGGGCCTCTATTCCAACGGGCTAAGTCTCAAGGACATGTTGCGGGCCGAGCGCTGGGAATTTGTGACCATTCAGCAGGCCAGCATCAAGAGCCACGACATCGGCACTTATCGGCCGTTTGCGGCGCATCTGAACGACTATGTCCGCCAGCACGCGCCGCATGCGAAGCTGCTACTACATCAGACGTGGGCTTATCGTCGCGATGATCCACGTTTCATGCGGCCCGCGACCAAAGCCGGCGAACCAGCCACTCACGAGGCCATGTATCGCGGCCTCGCCGAGGCTTACCGGACCATCGCCCGCGAGCTTGACACGGGCCTGATTCCCGTAGGCGATGCGTTCTACTGGGCCGACACAGATCCACAGTGGGGTTACCGCGTAGACACGAAGTTTGACTTTGAAGCCGCGCATTCGCCCGCGTTACCCGATCAGGCTCACTCGCTCCACATCGGTTGGCGCTGGCAGCGGTCGACCGAAGGCGCGATGCGGTTATCCATGGACGGACACCACGCGAACATCGCTGGCGAGTACCTAGGCGCTTGTGTGTGGTATGAGACGCTGTTCGGTGAAAATCCGGTGGGCAGTGCGTTCGTGCCGTCGACCATTACACCGGACTACGCGAGATTTCTCCAGGAAGCGGCCCATCGCGCCGTAATGCAGGCGCAAGCGAGCGCAACTTCAAGGAAAGCCTCCGCACGTTGACTCGTCGGCTGACGAATGGTTGCTAAGGATCGCCCGCCTGGCTTGTGGAATGTCGAATTGAGTTGAACCACTACCACAGCGAGCGCCGGTTCTGCCAAGCGCAATGACCCCGATGAACGCTAAGGAAATGATCGAGGTGATGGCGGCCAGGCACGTTGGCAATTGTCACACATGTAGCACGTTGTGATGGCGCAGACCGCAACACGCTGGCCGACATTGAACAGGCCACTGGCGGCCGCGAGATCGCCCAACTCGTGGATCAGGCCAACCGGCTCGCCCGATCGTCAGTCTGGTCGCCAATTACACCCGCCAGAGTGTCAGAGGTGCAGTTGAGCGCGGCGGTCGTGCGGATGATTGCGTCACTCGATCCCGGACGTGGGACGGGCTTATCGAGCTGTTCATCGAGCAGCGCAACCTGCCGGCCCATC
>JANNLP010000136.1:0-2930 GCA_031396905.1 Gemmataceae bacterium | reverse complement strand
GTGACATCGGCAATTGATGCTTGCGGTCTGAAGGACCGCGATAATTGGCGGCGAAGAAGCGCGGTCCGTTGGACCGCAAGACAAATAATGCATGGGACTGCGTACCCAGCCCGTTGGGCTGGGCTAAGGGAGATTGGCCCGTTGGGCCAAACACCAAAGCCCGAGATCATCGCCACCGGCCGCCAAACCGGCAACGTGCGGATTTATTGGAACGAGGGGCGAAAGTGAGGCGGGTGGTGGGCAGGGCAGCCGCAGATTGATTCAACTCTAGTCGTCAATGACATAATAACGCTCGACAACGATCATCATGCCTGAAGATCCATTCCCAAAGCTAACGCTGCGATAATCGCGAACGGCCACATACCTGTTCTTGCCGCGTCTTTCCTCGGCCAATTGCGTCTTGCCTTTAGTTTGCTGCGAAAACTCACCGGCGCTAACTCTCTGAATTGCCTCGACAAGATACGCGCCTCGAAGCGCTTCAGGCACCCCTCGCTCTTGGTCATCGGAGAGCTTTCCCGAGAAACGATTGCTGATGCCGAACGATGTGTCGGCGTCACTTGTGTCGGGTGATTTATGTTGTGGCGCTGACGAGCTCGACGGCATCTGTTGCGTTCCAGTCGTGACTGGAGTGTGTGATGGTGCACAGCCTAGTGCCACGACCGCGAACAAAAATATCCAACAATAGGGGTGGCAGGTTAAATGCATTTCTCCGTCCTCGTTCGGTCTTATTATCATACATCAACTGGCGACCCGCCCCGACATCAACGCCCCCGGCCGGCAAACCGGCAACGTGCGGATTTATTGGAACGAGCGGCGGAAGTAACGATCCTCTTGTTGGTCCCAAGGACCAACCTTCCTTAGCCCAGCCCAGCGGGCTGGGTGACATCGGCAATCCGTGTTTGCGGTCTGAAGGACCGCGATTGTGAGCCACGAAGAAGCGCGGTCCGTTGGACCGCAAGGCAAATGATGCTTGGGGGTGAGTACCCAGCCCGCTGGGCTGGGCTAAGGGAGGTTGGCCCGTTGGGCCAAACCCCAAACCCGATTGATCTTGAGCGCCGACCAATCGGGCCAATATCGCCCGCGCCTCGTGATGCACTGAGTGTTCGGCGACCTCAGCCGCGACAAGAAAGCGCGTATCCAGGCCGTGAATCACGACCGCTCCGCCAGCATTTCGCCGAGAAGATCGTAATCGGCTGACGAAGACAAGTCACGTCCGAGGTGGACAGGCGGAATGTCGAGAACGCCGTGTGACCTTGTGCCGTTCATCGAAGTCGAGACTGCGGGCGATGCAATAATCACTTCCTGCCCTTCCGGAAGGCGCACCCCTTCGGCAAGCACGATCACACCATTTTGCACCCGTCCCAAAGTAATCATGGACCACCTTTTCACACTCGGCGTTGCCACATTTTAGCACGACGTAGGTCGGTTGCATAGCGCTGGTCCGGTCGCAATTCAGCGCTGTTGTCGGTTGCTTCGCCACCGGCCGGCAATCCGGCAACGTGCGGATTATTTGGAACGGGGGAACAGGCACCTTAATTCGTCATTCGCGCTCTACACTAGCCCCACGCGTCCACGAGGACGGGGAGGCGAATGCCGGACGAGGCGGCGGCCGCCGGCGGGGTTGGGCTGGCGGCGTTGGTGGCATTGGCACAAGCGGCCACGGGCTTCGTGCCCGCCAGGGATGCTCTGCGCGCACGTCGCAGTATTGCCGTAGATGGGGCGTGGAGTTCGGCCGGGCCGCTCGCGCTGGCGGCGTTGGCTGCTGAAGTTGATGGTGTCGGCCTCATAGCGCTAGCTCATCCGGGTGACCTCGATGCGTGGGCGGCCGACATCGAGAGCTTTGCCGGCGTTCGGCCGGAAATCTTCCCCGCATTTGAATCATGGACCGGAGTGCGCGACACTGTCGATGCCACGGCCGGCCGACGCCTGCAACTACTGCAACAACTCCGCACGTCGCGGCCACCACGTTTGATCCTCGCTCCCATTGCCGCACTGGTGCAACCGGTGCCGAGTCTGGCGTCGCTGGCCGCACGCCAGCGCATCATCTGTGCCAACGACACGCTTGACCCCAATGAGTTTGCCACCTGGCTCGTCGAACGCGGTTATCGCCGAGTCGATGCCGTGGAAATGCCCGGCGACTTCTCGCGCCGCGGCGGCATTATCGATGTTTATTCGCCGGATCACGAACACCCCGTGCGGCTGGAACTCTTCGGCGATGAAGTGGAATCGCTGCGCCGTTTTGCACCGGACACGCAGCGGTCTCTTGGCAACGTGGCCGAAGTCGGCGTATTGGCAATCGGGGATCGGGGATTGGGGATCGGGGATCGGACAGAGAAGACGGCCGACATCCGACGCCCGACACCCGACACCCGATCCCCGACTTCCGATTCCGGACATCTCGTCGATCATCTGCCGCCGGGTTCCTGGACCGCGCTGGTTGAACCCAATGAATTGAAGGAACAGGCGGAGCGCTACCGCGAACGAGTCGATCCGGTTGGGTTGTTCTCGACGACGGGCTGTTTTCAACAGTTGTTAAGTCGGCCCAGCGTCACGGTCACATCGTTGCCGCAAGCCAGCGTGGAAACGACGTGGTCGTTGCGCGTCGAGTCAGTCGAACGGTTCAGCGGCAAGATCGACAAGGTACGCGACGAGCTGGATGGCGTCGCGGTTGATGAACGAGTCGTCATCGCTTGTCCATCGGATGCGGAGGTGCATCGACTTGGTGAAGTGTTGGCGGCCGGAAAACTTGCTGCTACAGGTCGATTGCAGATCGTGCGTGGTTACGTGCGTGCCGGGTTTCGATTGGTTGAAGCGGGCGTGGTCGTCCTCGGCAGCCATGAGTTGTTTCATCGAGAAGACCCGGTCACGGCCGGCGCGTTGCAGAGCACACCGAAACGCCGGATTGAATCGCGGGCCATCGATAGCTTTCT
>JANNLP010000125.1:0-7672 GCA_031396905.1 Gemmataceae bacterium | reverse complement strand
TCGTCCGCTTGCCGGGCTTCGCGCATGTCGATGCGAATGCCGCCGGGTGTTTCGTATTCGATGTCAACAATATCGCTGGCGGCGATAAGGTTGCCGGCAACCTTCACACCGGCAAGCGATTCGCTTTCAATCTTGCCGGCGACCTGCTGAATCGGCCGCTCGCCCCGCGGCCCCCGGCCACGAAAACGCACCGTATCCTGAGCCGAGGCTTCGGTTGTCCCCAGTAACAAGAGAAAGGCACATGCCAATCGGCTCATCAATGACCTCCGGTTTCGACTAAAACCTTGCCGCCGACCGCCAAATACTTGTCTCTCAACGTCGGATTCTCGGTCATAAGTTCGGCGAAGCGGGCACGGATGGCTTCGCCACCGAAATCGGGTTGTGCTCGTTCGAGTTTGGTCAGCCTCGTCGCCAAACGAGCCAATACGTCATTGGCTTTGGCATCGTTGTTCTTCCGGGCGTGCATGACCAACGCGTGAACTTCGCAGTAGTAGAATTCGTAATAGCGTTCGCGCAGCGGGGCCAGTTGTTGGGCTTCCTGTTCCAGGGTATTGGCTTGTTCCGCAATGCCGACCTCAGCATTGTTCTGTTGCCTCCGAAGCTCTTTGACTTTCGCCGACTTGGAATCGTAGGCTCGAGCCGAATCGAGCAGTTTGTTCTGCATTTGCACCGCCATTTGCACGGCACCTGCAAACTGGCCCTCATCTTCCAGTAGCGCGATCGACTCGCGGCGGACATCGAAGTTATCAAAGCCCCATGCCTTGTTCTGCTGCGTGCCGAGAATCTCACGCAACGTTGCTTTGGCCTTGCCATACTCCTTGCCGAGCCGTTGTTCCCGTGCCAGTGCGAGTCGGGCAAATCGATAAGTCCTGATCACCGGCTCATCATCGGCCTTCGGTTCAGGAATCGCCATGAGCAATTGCGCGGCTTTGTCATGATGCTCAATTGCGGAATAGCCCTGGGCCAGGAACACGCGCACGTCGGCGGTTAAATCGACTGGTCTGTTCAACTCATCAAGCAAACCAATGAGACCCGTTTCAATTTGTTTTTGGCTCGCGACGTCACCAGCTTTCTTGAATATCTCAAGGTCTTTCTTCAGATCGAACACAAGTTTCAACAGCAGGTCGTACGCGTTCCGCTGTTGATCAGCACCCGCCAGGGCTTTGATGCCTGCGATGTCCTCGCGCAGTGCGTCGGAGCGTGCGGCAAGAATGTTGGCGCGGGCGTCGAGCAGCAATACGTCGCGCTGGATTTGCAGGAAGCCCTGAAACCACGGTTCAGAAAGATGTCCGGATTTCAGCCAGGTTGCAGAAGCCGTCTTGATTTGACGCACTTGTGGCTCGAGCATCAGTCGAGCGATGTCGTGCTGGCCCTTATTAATCGCCGCTTGGGCTTTCCCCCAAACGCCAGAGAGCCGCGTCCGCTCGGACTCGGCTTCGAGCTGCGCGAAAGCCGGGTCACCTTTGTCGACAAGGTCTTTCAGCTTGGTCTTGAGGTCGGAGCCGATTTTCTCAACACGATCGAATGTACTCGGCGACTCGCTGTCGATTAACAATAACTGACCAAGTTGCAAGCGAGCCTGATACGTGGCGAGAACGGTTTCGATGCTGGAACCCGGCGTCGGATCGACGATTTTTTCCAAGTCAGCAATGGACCGCGTCAACAATCGCTTTTTCACTTCGGGCGGTAGGTTGATTTGCTTGTGCTGGGCCAACTGAGCGGCGGCGCCTTGGCGATATCGGGCGAATGCCAGGCCGGGAAAGCGCTCGCCGACGCGGGCGAACATGTCGATGGCATCGGCATATTGCCGATCATCGAAGAACAGGTTGCCGAGTTGAAAGCGGGCCGCGTCGGTGTCGGGTTCGGTCGGCCACGTGCGTTCAACATATTCTGCCAATTCGCGCAAGCGTCGCACATCGGTCGCAATTTCTTCCGCCGGAGCATTTCGCGCGCGGCTTTCACTAAGAATGGTGGCGAAAGCTGCCAGCGCGTAGGCTGCCGCTTTCGCACCTCGCGGGGCGGGAGCGGCTGAACGTGCTAAATGCTCGCCCAGTACCGCCGCCGAATATGGTTCGCCACCCACGAGAAACAAGTAACTGAGCATGATGCGCGCCGTGAACACATCTTTGGCATCATCGGCCGACGAAACGAGCATGAGACCATGTTGCAATGCGGCGATGGCCCGTTGCAAATGACGTTTGCGTTTGGTTGCACCGTTGGCCCCATCAGGCACTTTGGACATTTGATAGCTATCCACCTGCGCGGAGAGAAAGCACTCCTCGAAGCTCTGAAGCTGTTTCACACCGATAGCTGCTCGTTCTGCCATCAACAACACCAGCGCCTCGGAGCGCAGATTGGCGGCTTTTTTAGCATAGTCGCCATCGGCGTTGGCCAGTTGCTTCAGCACAACTTCAGCGCGGCCGAGTTGAACACGAGCCGTGTGGCCGACGTTGACCGATCGGCCATTCGTGCCTGGCGTGATATCCAATTGCGCCTGCTGAACCAAATGCGATGCCAACAGGAAACGCACGCCCTGGCCCTCCGCGGTCCGGGATGCGGCCGCATGACGTGATAACCATTCTTCGCAGCCGCGAATAACATCGGGCGAACCGAGCGTGGTCGTTCGATCGGTCAGTAACAACTCGTAGTACCGCGCAATCCGTGCTGTCTCGGCAGGTGCCTTCGTCCCGGATTTCACAATGGCGGAATAGACGCGAAATGCTTCGATGGTGTTATCCAACTCCATCCAGCAGCGGCCCACCTCGACATAGGCGCGCCAACACAGTGGATCATTGGCATCCAGTTCGGCCAGGGCAAGAAACTGCCGGCGGGCATCGTGCAGTTCTTGTCCTCGCCGGGCAAACTGCTCGGTATTGCGATCCGAATAGGTCAAAGCGTTGTACATCGTGACAAGGCCGACCTCGAATTTGGCCTCGTTGATTTGGCCAGCGAAGTAGGTGCGATCCGCACCGGTGGTGTTATCAAGTTCTTTATTCAGCGCGGCCGTTGCGGTTCGCAATCCCATTTCCGCATCGTCGAACGACATGCGCGCCTTGGCCAGCCCGTCCTGGCGCTCGGCTTTGGTCTCCATCTGACGGGCCGCAGCCACGCGGAATCGACCCTGGCGCACGAGCAGCCGTGCCAATTCAAAACGTGCATCGGCGAGCGCGCGGGCATTGAGGCCCGATTTGAGATATGCCTCCAGCGCCTCTCGCGCATGCGTTAGCCGTTCATCGCGTTTGGTGTCGTCATCTTGAAGTTCCGCCAGTGCGGCTAGTGATTTGGCACGTTCATACGGAAGCCGGTTCACAAGTTCGGCTGGCGGGCGCTTGGCAACTTCATCGAGATACTCGACCGCGATATCCGCCAAGCCACTGGCGCGCAGACGCTCGACAAAATCAAGGTATGGCTCGTCACCACGAAGCGGAGTGCCGAGCAGAGCCAGGACCAAAACCAGACGGCGCATGCACGGCGTCCCTACGCGGCGATGACTCCTGCATTGTCCAGGCCGCTTCGGGGTCGCGTCAAGGGGACAACGCGACCGTATCCTGACTTCATGCCGGTTCTCGAAGAAACTGCGACGGTTCCGCCCTTTCCGGAATGGCTGCGGGCCAAGCCGTTTTGCCTCGGGCCGGTTCGCATGCCGTCGCGCTTCTGCCTGGCACCGCTGGCGGGCTATACCAACTGGGCACTGCGATTGACCGTGCGTGAGCTTGGCGGCCTCGGCCTGGCCACGAGTGATTTGGTCAACGCCCGGGCTTTGCTGAGCAACTCGCACAAGACGAATCAGCTCATTCACACCTCGCCAGAAGACACGCCACTTGCCATCCAGATTTACGGCTCCGAAGAGAAGTATGTGTGCGATGCCGCGCGGTATCTGGTGTCGTTGGGCCACCGTCATCTCGATGTGAACATGGGTTGCCCGGTCAACAAAGTGGTGCGGACGGGCGGCGGCTCAGCGCTGATGTGCGACACCACGGGCAAAACCGTGGCGCTGGTGCGGGCATTGGTCGAGGCGGTACCCGTGCCTGTGACGGTGAAAATGCGTTTGGGCTGGGACGACCAAAACCACTCGGCACCGTGGTTTGCCCGTGAGTTCGAACAGGTTGGCGTCGCCGCGGTGATCATTCATGGCCGGACTCGCGCTCAAGGGTTTTCGGGCCACGTCGATCGCGCTGGTATCCGTGCGGTGGTCGAAGCTGTCGAGCACATTCCCGTGGTCGGCAACGGCGACGTGTTGACCATAGCGGACGCCGAACAGATGTTCCGCGAGACTGGTTGCACGGCAATTGCCATTGGCCGGGGCACGTTACTCAACCCATGGTTCTTCGTGCAACTCGCCGCCTGGGAACGCACCGGCGATCCGGGTGAGCCGCCGAGTTACTTCGAACGGCTGGACTTCATGGAAACGCACGTGCGCCGGCTCATCGAGATTTGGGGCGAACGCCGCGGCTGCTGCAACTTCCGCAAGGTGGCCAACTGGTATTGCCGCGTGCTAAAACCGCCGCGTGAAGTGCAACAAACGCTGGTGATGCTCGATACGTGGGCGACTTTACAACGAGTCGTGGAGGATCTGCGCGAACAAGGTCCGCCGCGGCAATGGCGAGCCGGTGCGGCACCGACGATTGCTGTGCCCAAAGGGCCGATTGATAAATGGTGACGTCGGTCGGCATGGTCAACGCATTACCTTTCCGCATTCAGTTTCGCGGCTTTTCGATTGAGCCAAGTCACCGAAACGACCAATACCGTCGCATGAACCGTCCAATAGATAACCTGGAACCAGATCGACTCGAACCATGAGCGCTCGAAGAATGCAGCATATAGGTAGAGACCGACAAACGCGGATGAGTAAATCCAGGCGTACCAGGCCGCCTTAATCATCAGTGCGCGTTCGCCCGGCGAGCGGGCATTGCGGATGCTGCACGCCGTGCCAAATGCGGCACCACCCAAGCCAAGTAGGCTGCCGCCGACACCGCCGACGATTCCCATGACCGCACCCGTGCCGATCGTGCCGGCTGTTGTCGCAGTTGCTCCGGCAGCGGCTGCGGCGGTGGCATTGCCAGCCGTCGCGTTGATGGCTGCCAGCACGCCGGCTGTGAACGCGGCTTTTGGTCCGGTGCGCCGCAACGCGACTTCCACGTATGTTGCCACTTGATCTTTGAGCGCCTGCCGGCCCCGGGCCAGCCGCTGTTTCACGGCGTCTTCGCTGAGTTCCATTGTTGCTGCAACCTCCGCTACGGATTGATGCTCGCGATAGTACAGCACGAGCGGTTCACGAAACTGTTCAGGTACATCGGCCAGGGCACGGCCGAGGAGAGCTTCTTCTTCGCTGTGGGCGGCAAGATCATCGGGTGCGACAGCATTCGTGGCGACGGCATCGATCGGCACAGCCTTATGCACCAAGTCATGTTGCCGTTTCCGCGCCGACGCCTTGGCCGTGTTGCGGACTACGCCTGCCAACCACGCTCGCAGTTTCTCAGGTTCGCGCAATGATGCCAGGTGCTGCCACGCGGCCACAAACGCTTCCTGGGCCACGTCCTCGCTGGCTGCCAACTCTCCGACGATGCTGTACGCAACTGCACACGCCATTGCTTGATAGCGCTCCACAATTTGCCCGAATGCGGCTCGATTCCCGCCAATACTCTCGGATACCAATGTGGCGTCGGTCATTGTCGGTGTCCCATCTATTAGCTTGTGGCAGGAATGGGAGGATTGGTGACAAAGAAAACCTAATAGTCGCTTGTCGAAATTGTCTCGCCGCCGTTGCGTGTGCCCATCGCTTGCCAGACCGTGCCTGCCGCGGAAAACGCAATGGCGCGGACCGAGCCATCGGCAAAAACAAACTGACCAGTCGTCGGATGCGGCGAGAAGAAGTCGTACGGGATGGAATAAGCGTGGTTGAGCGGAGCTAAGGCGGTGCGTGCAAGTGTCATCACCGGGGCTTCTTCGATGGCGACCGAAAATACTGGTGCACTGGGACTGGTCCGGACCGAGCCTTCGGTGATGACGCCGATCCACGGTGCCTGGCAGAACATCGCCGCCCGCTCGCCGATTGCCAGGGTTGTCGTGGTCCCATCCTCGATGTCGGTCAACCGAGTGCGACTATTGCGGTAGAATACGCCGTTGCCGTTGCCCGCTTGTTCGCCGATAGCGTCACCAAAGCCATAGCAGGCGGCGTAACTGTTGGTGGCTCCAACCGATAGCTTGTGGTTGAATTGCGACCACACGGTAAACACGCCGGTGTTGAAGTCGGATGGGCAGACGAAATCCTTGACAACCTTCGTGCGGACGGCGGCATTGAGCGCGTCCTCAACGGCATAGTCCCAGCGACATTGGTCAAACAACGGCGTGTGCCCCAAGTGCGGCAACAAATAAGCGGCCCAGCCCCAACCGGGGAAACTGTTGAAATCGCGCTGGTCCGGCAGGTAGTAGTCGTGGCACCAGTACGCCGGCGGAAAGCTGCCTTTCGCATCGTTGAAACCGTGTAGTGCCAGGCCAATCTGCTTCAGATTGTTCTGGCAATGCGTCCGGCTCGCCGCCTCGCGCACCTTCTGCACTGCCGGTAGCAGAAGCCCGATCAGCAATGCCATGATGGCGATGACGACGAGTAGCTCGATGAGTGTGAAGGCATGTCGTCGATGGTTCACCATGGTGGATGACCCGGAGTGTGCTGAGGACAAATTCCATGCGCGATTCATGGAAGGGCAGTTAACTTATTGTAGCCGTTGCACACCACTCGCCCCAGTGTGTCGGCCATGACATTGTTTTAGAGATGAATCTCCATGAGAGGATGTGCCATCCGAAGGCGACCGCCGGCTCGGCCGCCTTGCCTGCAAATTCAGTTGTCAAAGAACACTCTCGCTGGCGATTAGCCACCAGCCTCTCGGTCGCGATCCACAGACGCTCCATACTTGATCCTTGATCCTCGACAAACAACTCCCTCGCCCCCGATATCCGCCTGCGCGCACTCCCACGCGCTGGAAAGGGGATGCCGCGGGCACTTGGGGTAATGGTCACGCTCGCCGCGACCGCGGCGGCCGACCTGGTTGCCACACTCGAGGTGGGCGCGTGTGGCGCTTTGTTTGTGAGTTAAACTCAGTTGAGTCAACTCATTTGTCGCTGTTGGCGAGGGGGTAGGTGGTGAGTTCGTTTAAGCGACAGATACGCCGGATCGTGTTGTCCCGCGGCATCGCCTTTCAACAGACACCAACTCATCCGAGAACCTCATTGACCCCACATTGGAAAACCATTTCCGGCGTCGGTTTTCCGGCTGTGGAATCAACTCAAGTCACGGATCAACTCTGCAATTGAGGCCTGCCACGGGCTGGATCCGAACCCGCCGCTTGCGTCAATCATCGGCTCCGGAGGCCGACATACACAATTGTACACTATGATTTAGGAATAGCAAGCCTAGTAGCAGAAAATTCCCACAGGCTGCATTACGTCATTTGCAAGTCGAACGGTCATAACCACATCAAATGGAAGTATCTCAATATGTACAGGTCTCGACGCGATCCCGCAAAGCCTCATTGCGACCGTCTCGCCGCCGAGGCGACGGCTGGTCTCACCGACCACGACCAGGGTCAAAGACTCCTCGGAACTTTTGATGAAGCCTTCGGCGTTGTCCATTCCCCGCATGTTCGGCAGCAGGCTGGCTGGCGTGGCTGAATAG